>NZ_JBGFGM010000102.1:0-426 GCF_041224635.1 Leisingera sp. XS_AS12 | reverse complement strand
CCGACGCGTAGATCTCGACGCCCAGCGATTTGAGAAACGAATTTGTAGCACACATTGCGAAACGCACTCCCCATCATGAGATGGAGATCACTTCGCAGCCGAAGCCATCAGCAGCAACGTGGGGTCGAGACGCCGCTTACCATTATTCTTCCCCGCGGTCCGCGGTTACCACGGCTTCGGGCGGCCACCAGCTTGAACTTGTTGGGGAGCTGGCCGGGATCATGGCTTTGGGTTGGCCTGAATCGAAGAAGCCCCCGCTTTTTGCGGAGGCTTTGTGGTGATCTTTGGTTGCGGGAGCAGGATTTGAACCTGCGACCTTCAGGTTATGAGCCTGACGAGCTACCTGGCTGCTCCATCCCGCGACACTTTGTTTGGCCTACCGCGCGGATCGCTACTTGAGGCCGGCTATTATCCGGTGACTTGCCG
>NZ_JBGFGM010000101.1:0-95224 GCF_041224635.1 Leisingera sp. XS_AS12 | reverse complement strand
CCCCCCCCTCCCTCCCCCCCCTCTCCCTCCGCTCCCCCCCCCCTCTTTCCCCCCCCCCCCCCCCCTCCCCCCCCCCCCCCCCCCAACGCCGTCAAGGGAGCGGTGGCATCCCACTGAGGGGTGCCCGCGCAGGAGTGTTATTGGGTTAGCTTTGGGGTGTAAGCATCCGCCGATAAAGCGTTTCCAGGTAGTCCGGGGCGGCATCGAAGGGATCTTCGTCGCCCATCAGAAGCCGCACTTGGGCGTCGAAGTCGGCATAATGCTGCGTCAGTGACCAGATCGAGAACAGCAGGTGCTTGGGATGCGCATGATTGATGCGACCGTCGTCCATCCAGCTTTGCAGCAACGCGGTCTTCTCCTCCACCAGATCCTTCAACTCGCCCGCGATGACCCCATGCAGGCGCGGCGCTCCTTGCACGATCTCATTTGCATAAAGGCGGCTTTCCCGCGGAAAATCGCGGCTCATCTGAAGTTTGCGCTGAACATAGGCGAGGATTTCCTCAAGCGGGTCACCGTCTGCATCCAGACGCCGCAGCGGATCCAGCCAGCTGTCCATCAGCCCGGCCATCAACTCGTTGAAAATGGCTTCCTTGGAGGGAAAGTAATACAGAAGGTTCGGCTTGGAGAGCCCCGCCGCCTTGGCGATCTGATCGACGGTCGATCCACGAAAGCCGCTGCGTGAGAACACATCCAGGGCGGCTTCGAGAATGGTCGCTCGATTCTTTCGCTGAATCCGGGTCGGCGCGCGGGGTGCGGGCATGGTCGTCCTCGTCTGTTGTCGCCGTCCCAGTGTGCGACTGCACGATTCAACGCCTGTTTTTTGGGGGCAGCGCGGTTTTTTCCGGGGCTATGCGTCAATTTCTTGACTGATACCCGTCCCGTGATAGCGTGAGTTTGACCAGTTGGTCAAATCAATGACCGGAACAAAATCCGGTCCGGCACAGGCTGGCACGCAAGTGACCAGCGCCGCGAAGCCACCGAACTCGGAACCATAATCCGAGGCGAGCCTGCAACGACAGGCCCACAGGGAAGGAAGCTCGTGATGACGTCGCTAGGACAAAATCTGAAGATCAATGGCGACAGGCTGTGGGACAGTCTGATGGAGATGGCCAAAATTGGTCCCGGTGTGGCGGGCGGAAACAACCGTCAGACGCTGACCGATGCCGATGCCGAGGGCCGCGCCCTGTTCCAGAAATGGTGCGAGGAGGCGGGGTGCTCCATGGGCTTGGATCAGATGGGTAACATGTTCGCGCGGCGCGACGGAACGGACCCGGATGCGCTGCCGGTCTACGTCGGATCGCACCTCGATACCCAGCCGACGGGTGGCAAATATGACGGTGTCCTGGGCGTCTTGGGCGGGCTGGAACTGATCCGCTCGCTCAATGACATGAACATCAAGACGAAGCATCCGATCGTGGTGACCAATTTCACCAACGAGGAGGGGACACGTTTTGCGCCTGCCATGCTGTCCTCGGGGGTGTTCGCGGGCGTGCACACGCAGGACTGGGCCTACGACCGGGAGGATGCCGAAGGCAAGAAATTCGGCGATGAGCTGAAGCGCATTGGCTGGCGCGGTGAGGAGGAAACCGGGGCCCGCAAGATGCATGCCTTTTTCGAGTTGCACATCGAGCAGGGACCGATCCTGGAGGCGGAAGGCAAGGACATTGGTGTCGTCACCCATGGCCAAGGGCTGAGCTGGACGCAGGTGACGATTACCGGAAAGGATGCCCATACGGGGTCGACCCCGATGCCGATGCGGCGGAATGCCGGTTTGGCAATGGCGCGGATTCTGGAGGAAGTTGACAAGATCGCGTGGTCGCATGCGCCACATGCGGTGGGGGCGGCTGGTCACATCGATGTCTACCCGAATTCGCGGAACGTGATCCCGGGCAAGGTCGTCTTTACGGTCGACTTCCGCAGCCCGGAACTGGACGTGATCACCGATATGGAGAACCGGTTGCGCGAGAAAGGCACCGAGATCGCAGAGGCGATGGGGGTGGAAATCGGCTTTGAAAAGGTCGGTGGATTTGACCCGGTCGCCTTTGATGAGGGCTGCGTCAGTGCGGTGCGCAATGCGGCGCAGCGGCTGGGCTATTCGCATCTCGATATCATTTCCGGTGCGGGCCATGACGCCTGCTGGATCAACCGGGTCGCCCCAACCGCGATGGTGATGTGCCCCTGTGTGGATGGCCTCAGCCACAATGAGGCGGAGGAAATCAGCAAGGAGTGGGCTGAGGCCGGTGCCAACGTGCTGTTCCACGCGGTGGTCGAGACGGCGCAGATTGTTGAATAGGGGGCGCTGCCCCCGCGGCCCGTTGGGCCGCTCCCCCGGAGTATTTCGGGAAAGATGAAAAAATGCCGCGCCAGACGGCGGAAGAGATAAGGAAAGCGCGAGAAGCGCTCCGTTCCAGGGAGATTAAATCATGAGCACAGTCATCCGAAACGGCACCATCGTGACGGCGGACCTGACCTACAAGGCCGATGTTCTGATCGAGAACGGTGTCATTACCCAGATCGGACCGAACCTGAAAGGGGACGAGGAGCTGGATGCCACCGGCTGTTACGTGATGCCGGGCGGGATCGATCCGCATACCCATCTGGAGATGCCCTTCATGGGCACTTACAGCTCGGATGATTTCGAGAGCGGCACCCGGGCGGGGCTTGCGGGTGGGACGACCATGGTGGTGGACTTTGCGTTGCCCAATCCGGGCGAAAGCCTGCTGGACGCGCTGAAGCGCTGGGACAACAAGTCGACCCGCGCCAACTGCGACTATTCCTTTCACATGGCGGTCACCTGGTGGGGTGAGCAGGTCTTTGACGACATGAAGACCGTGATCGAGGAGCGCGGCATCAACACCTTCAAGCATTTCATGGCCTACAAGGGCGCGTTGATGGTCAATGATGACGAGCTTTATGCGTCGTTCCAGCGTCTGGCGGAGCTGGGCGGCATAGCCATGGTACATGCCGAGAACGGCGATGTGGTGGCTGAGCTGTCGGCCAAGCTGTTGGCGGCCGGCAACACCGGCCCCGAGGCGCATGCCTATTCCCGCCCGCCGCAGGTGGAAGGCGAGGCGACCAACCGCGCGATCATGATCGCGGATATGGCTGGCGTGCCGCTGTATGTGGTGCATACTTCCTGCGAGGACAGCCACGAGGCCATCCGCCGCGCCCGCATGCAGGGGAAACGGGTCTGGGGCGAGCCGCTGATCCAGCATCTGACGCTGGATGAGAGCGAGTATTTCAACAAGGACTGGGATCACGCCGCCCGCCGGGTGATGTCGCCGCCGTTCCGCAACAAGCAGCATCAGGACTCCTTGTGGGCCGGTCTGCAGTCGGGCTCCTTGTCGGTGGTGGCCACGGACCACTGCGCCTTCACGACCGAGCAGAAGCGCTATGGCGTCGGCGACTTCACCAAGATCCCGAATGGCACCGGCGGGCTGGAGGACCGGATGCCGATGCTGTGGACCCATGGCGTGGAGACCGGGCGTCTTACGCCGAATGAATTTGTCGCCGTGACCTCGACCAATATCGCCAAGATCCTGAACTGCTATCCCAAGAAGGGTGCAGTTCTGGTCGGCGCGGATGCCGACCTGGTGGTCTGGGATCCGGCCAAGACCAAGACCATCTCTGCCGCCAGCCAGCAGTCTGCGATCGACTACAACGTGTTCGAGGGCCAGAAGGTCAAAGGCCTGCCGCGCTATACGCTGACCCGCGGCCAGGTGGCGGTCGACGACGGCGAGATCAAGTGCCAGGAGGGCCATGGCAAGTTTGTCGCCCGCGAGGCCAACACCACGGTGAACAAGGCGCTATCGACCTGGAAGGAACTGACAGCGCCGCGCCCGGTAGAGCGTAGCGGCATTCCGGCGACAGGCGTGTAATTCAGGAACGGGCTGCCCTTCGGGGCGGCCCGTTTTCCTTTTGGAACTCAAGGCGAAGAAATGAATATGGAAACTCCACCCGAGGCCCTCCGGCCCGCAAGTGCCGCCCCCGATGCCAGCCTTGGCGCGCCAGTGATCGCCGCGCGCAACCTGGACCTGACGTTCGGATCGGGCGAAGGCGCGGTGCATGCGCTGAAAGATGTGAGCCTGGACATCAACAAAGGTGACTTTGTCTCCTTCATCGGGCCGTCAGGCTGCGGCAAGACCACCTTTCTGCGCTGTATCGCGGCGCTGGAAACCCCGACAGGTGGCTCGCTGACCGTCAATGGCATGACGCCGGATGAGGCGCGGCGCAATCGCGCCTATGGTTATGTGTTCCAGGCCGCGGGGCTGTACCCTTGGCGGACGATTTCCAAGAACATCAAGCTGCCGCTTGAGATCATGGGATACTCCAAGGCTGAGCAGGAAAAGCGCGTGAAAGACGTGCTGGAACTGGTTGAATTGTCAGGCTTTGGCGGCAAGTTTCCCTGGCAGCTGTCCGGCGGAATGCAGCAGCGGGCCAGCATTGCGCGGGCGCTTGCATTCGACGCCGATATCCTGCTGATGGATGAGCCCTTCGGGGCGCTGGACGAGATCGTGCGCGATCACTTGAACGAGCAGCTCTTGAAGCTCTGGGCGCGCACCAACAAGACCATCGGCTTCGTCACCCACTCGATCCCCGAGGCGGTGTATCTTTCGACCAAGATCGTCGTCATGTCGCCGCGGCCCGGCCGCATCCACGACGTGATCGACAGCACCCTGCCCAAAGAGCGCCCGCTGGACATCCGCGACAGTCCGGAGTTCATCGAGATTGCCCACCGGGTGCGCGAAGGCCTGCGGGCGGGGCATGCCGATGACTGAACTTGGAATCTCCGGCCGCTCCGCGTTTGCCGCCGACGGGCTGCGGGGGGCGTGGGCATGAAGACGTTTTTTGCCGTTCTGACCGTGCTCGCCGCGATCATTGCGCTGTGGTACGCGGCCTGCGTACCAATGAACATCAAGGGCGTGCTGGACCAGGCCGAACGCGCGGGGGCCGAGGTGACGCCCGCAACCCCCAAGGCGCGCCGCGATCTGGGCACGCTGGGGCTGGTGGCGAACAACAGCTTTGCCATCGGGGATACCTGGGTGCAGGAACGCCCGCGCCTGCCTGCGCCGCACCAGGTGGTGGTTGAGCTGTGGCAGACCACGGTCGAGAAGAAGATCACCTCGAAACGCAGCCTGATCTACCACGGGCAGGTGACGTTGTCGGCGACGCTTCTTGGTTTTGCCATTGGTACGGGCCTCGGGATCCTGCTGGCGGTGGGGATCGTGCACAGCCGCGTGATGGACATGTCGGTGATGCCCTGGGCGATTGTCAGCCAAACCATCCCCATCATCGCACTGGCGCCGATGATTATCGTGGTGCTCTATTCCATCGGCGTGCAGGGGATCATCCCAAAGGCGGTGATCTCAGCCTATCTCAGCTTCTTTCCGGTGGTCGTCGGCATGGTCAAGGGGCTGCGCGCGCCGGACGCGATGCAGCTGGACCTGTTGAAAACCTATAACGCCAGCACTGCGCAAGGGTTCTGGAAACTGCGACTGCCGTCATCGATGCCCTATCTGTTTGCGTCGCTCAAGATCGGCATCGCAGCGTCCTTGGTGGGGGCCATCGTGGGCGAGCTGCCGACTGGCGCGGTGTCTGGTCTGGGCGCGCGGCTGCTGGCAGGCAGCTATTACGGGCAGACCGTGCAGATCTGGTCGGCGCTGTTTGCGGCGGCGATCCTGGCGGCGCTGCTGGTGGCGCTTTTGGGGCTGATTGAACGGCTGGTTCTGAAACGCATGGGGGTCAGCGCATGATCGACCATTTAATTGAGGGCTTCGCCCTCGCCGCTGCGCGACCCACCCAGGGGTATCTCGGCAAGAGGCAGAAAGGCGGTGCGCCATGGTGATGGTCGTGCTTGCGGTGGTGGTGTGGTGTCTCGGCTGGTGGCTGAACGCGCGTTTGGCAACCAGTCCGGCAGCGCAGACCCGAACAGTGCAGCTGCTGGTGCCGGCGATCTTTGGCATGACAGTTCTGCTGGTCTGGGAGCTGTTGGTGCGCGGGCTGGCGGTGTCCCTGGTGATCCTGCCGGCGCCTTCGGTGATTGCAGCGCGCTTTGCCGACAGCCTGCCGATCCTGTGGCAGGACTTCGTGCAGACCATCCTGAAGGGCGCGCTGGGGGGGTATGTGATCGGCTGCGCGGCAGCCTTCCTGACCGCAATCCTGGTGGACCGCAGTGATTTTCTGCGCCGCGGGCTGCTGCCCGTGGGCAACTTCGTGGCCGCGCTGCCCATCGTCGGCACCGCGCCGATCCTGGTGATGTGGTTCGGCTTTGACTGGCAGTCCAAGGCTGCGGTCGTCGTGGTGATGGTGTTCTTTCCGATGCTGGTGAACACCGTGGCGGGCTTGCGCGAAACCACGGCCATCCAGCGCGATCTGATGCAGACCTACGCGGCAAGCTATTGGCAGGCTTTCTTCAAGCTGCGGCTTCCCGCGGCGTTGCCGTTTGTCTTCAACGGGCTGAAGATCTCGACCACCCTCGCGCTGATCGGCGCGATTGTGGCAGAGTTCTTCGGCTCACCCACCGTAGGCATGGGGTTTCGCATATCCACCAGCGTCGGTCAGCTGGCACTGGACATGGTCTGGGCGGAAATCGTGGTAGCGGCGCTGGCAGGCTCGGCCTTTTACGGGCTGGTTGCGCTGATCGAGAAGACCCTGACCTTCTGGCACCCGTCGCAGCGCAGCTGAGGCCGGGCAGGGAAGGACCAACAACAAGAATAAACAGAAGTCAAAAACAACCAACTGGGAGACTATGCGATGAAAAATATCATGACAGCGGCGGCCTTGGCTTTGGCGGCTGGCTCCGCGGTGCAGGCCGCGGATGATGTGACCCTGCAGCTGAAGTGGGTGACCCAGGCGCAGTTCGCCGGCTACTACGTGGCACAGGACAAGGGGTTCTACGAGGAAGAAGACCTCAATGTCACCATTCTGCCCGGCGGCCCCGACATTGCCCCGACCCAGGTGATCGCAGGCGGCGGTGCCGATGTCACTGTGGAATGGATGCCTGCCGCCCTCGCGGCACGCGAAAAGGGCTTGCCGCTGGTCAACATCGCCCAGCCCTTCAAGTCCTCCGGGATGATGCTGACATGTTGGAAGGACACCGGCATTTCCGAGCCCGCGGACCTGGCCAACCGTACCTTGGGCGTGTGGTTCTTCGGCAATGAATTCCCATTCATGAGCTGGATGAGCCAGCTGGGCATTTCCACGGAAGGCAAAAGCGAAAATGGTGTCGAGGTCTTGAAACAAGGTTTCAACGTGGACCCGTTGTTGCAGCGACAGGCCGACTGCATCTCGACCATGACCTACAATGAATATTGGCAGGTCATCGACGCGGGTGTCTCCGAGGATGAGCTGATCACCTTCAAATACGAGGATCAGGGCGTCGCAACGCTGGAGGATGGTCTCTATGTGCTGGAGGACAAGCTGGAGGACCCTGAATTCGTCGACAAGATGCAGCGTTTCGTGCGGGCCTCCATGAAGGGTTGGAAATACGCTGAAGAGAACCCGGATGAAGCGGCAGAAATCGTGCTGGACAACGATGCTTCGGGCGCCCAGACGGAAACCCATCAGCAACGCATGATGCGTGAGATTGCCAAGTTGACGTCCGGAAGCGACGGCGCACTTGATCCCGCAGATTACCAGCGCACGGTGGACACGCTGCTGACCGGCGGTTCGTCGCCCGTCATTACCAAGGAGCCGGAAGGTGCCTGGACCCATGTGATTACCGACGCAGCCTTGAAATAGGCTGCAGGCGTTCGCTGCGTTGTCGCGTGCAGTACACTGCTGCGACCCGCAGCGTCAGCGTAGCCACACCCGCCGTGTCAGATGATGCGGCGGGTTTTGTAATTCCATCGTGAAGTTAAAGGGGCGATAAAACAGAGGAATTTCCCACATACAAGTTTGCGGTGTGGATAAATGTGTTAATATACATCCTATGGGAGAAATGCGCGCCTATATCTCGGAAGGGCAAGCATGGGCTGGCAGTCCACCTCAGAAGTTGTGCCTGTGCGCCTCGTCGGATGTGGATGGCTGTTGCAAGCGTGATGCCGTTCAGGGCCGTCCTGCCTTGCGGTCTCTGATCAAGCGCAGCTGCGACCTCCCTTTGATTTCCCAATGCGATGCGGCCTACCTGCGCAAGCAGGAGACGGGACGCGCGCAGATCTTGCTGCTGTTCGAAGTCGAGCCGATGGTGCCAGAGATGAGCGGCCCTCTGCAGGGGGATGTTTGTCCGGTGGCGGTCTGCTGCCTCGAGAATATAACGCACCCGGATCTGCTGCACGCCTTGGCAGGCGGGTTCGACATGATTTTCCTTCAGACCATTGGTCGCCATGGTCTTCGTGACCAGTTGCGGGAGGTCGAGTTGGCTTGCAGATTGGGCGCTGCCGATCGGATCAAGCTGTTCAACACCTCCAGGGAGTTGCTGCAAGGGTTGTCGCAAGGGGTTGAGTGGCACGCGCCTGTCGACCCCAGAGTGTTGGCCGTGGGCAGCCGTCGTGATTCAGCCCGGGCCAGTGCTGCGGCGCTTCTGCCCCTGGAGCGGAAGCTGGTGCCGTTGCCTGACCAATCGCCCTACGGGGCGGTCGTGCTGGATCGCGACCTGTGCAACAGCTGCAGCAGCTGCGTCTGGGTATGCCCTTCAGACGCGTTGAGCCTGTCGGAAAACGGCTGCGAATTGAACCTTGTTGAAACAAACTGCGTTCAATGCGGATTGTGTGTTTCGATATGTCCGCAACGCGCTCTGGGGTTGGCGCCACAGATGGACTTGTCCGCGGGCGCGGTTCTTCCGTTGCGACTTGCGCCTGCTTCGCCCCGTTCCGTTTCTCCAGCGGAGACGCGGAGGCAGAACGTGTCCTGACCGCAAATGCATCCCCATGCTGCCAGGCGGACAATTCGCGAACTATTGCCTCGACGTGTCTCAGCTTTGCTGCAGGAAGCCGCCGTATTGACCACGTTTGAACATCAGCCCTTTGCCGGGGCGGGTGGTCACATTGTCGACCTGGCCCAGAATGATGCTGTGATCGCCTGCTGGATGGGTCGCGTAATGGCGGCAATCGAACCGCGCTAGAACGCCCTCCAGGGCGGGGGCGCCATTTGCATTGGGCGTCCAGGAGAAGGGGGAAAAATCCTCACCATGGGCGGCAAAATGTTTCGCCATCAGCAGCTGGTCTTCCGCCATTACGTGAATGGCAAAATGCTGTGCGGCGACGAAAGTGTCGTGGCGCAGCGAGCTGCGGGCGGGGCACCACAGCAGCAGCGGAGGATCCAGCGAAACGGAGGTGAAGCTGTTGACGGTGATTGCAAGTGGTCCGTTGGGGGTCATGGTCGTGACGACGGTCACGCCGGTGCCAAAGCAGCCGAGCGCATCGCGGTAGGCCCGGACCATGTCCGGACCGGGAATAAAGCTGGTGTCGGCCATGTCCTGCGCCTTCTCTCCGGTTCGGGCAGTGACCTGCCACGCATGGGCGCAATTGTCTACCTAGTTCATATCCGCAATCAAACGCGAATGCCGTCGGGTTTCCTCGAGCAGCGCCTCAAAGGTGGTCAGACCACGCGCCTGCAGCATGGGCAGCATCTTGCAGAAGGCCTCCGCCGTGGCCCGCGCATCCCCCATCGCGGTGTGGCGCAGCTTCGCAGGGATCGAGATCTCCAGCCGGTCGCAGATCGCATCCAGTGTGTGCGATTGTGAGGCGCCAAACAGCACGGCGCTCAGCAGGACGGTGTCGAGGACAGGCTGGTCCCATGTCACGCCACTGCGCTTGGCGTGGCGGTGCAGAAAGGCCAGGTCGAAAGGCGCGTTATGGGCCACGATCACGGCGTCGGAGGCAAAACGATGAAAGGCGCGTGCCGCTTCGGCGATGCCTGGCGCGCCCTCGACCATGGTGTCGGTGATCCCATGCACCCGCGTGGCGCTGGCGGGGATTTTGATGGCGGGATCAACCAGTGTCTCGAAGGTTTCGCCCGGAATGATGCGGCCGCGGACGACGCGCAGGGCGCCGATCTGCACGATCTCGTCCTTGTGGGGCAACAGCCCGGTGGTTTCGGTGTCGAACACCACGTAGCTGAGACTGTCGAGCGTGCGGTCGTTCAATTCCGCGTGGTTCGAATCGAGCAGGGCAAAATCATAGATCAGAGGGCGGGCCTCCGGCGGGGCAGCGTCTGCTGCGGTGCCTTCGAACAGGATGATATAGCCCGGCGCGTCGCCCAATGGCTTCAGGTGGAGGTCATGAACTCTCTCGCCATTTGCGCTTTTGACGCGCGTGCGCAAGTCGCGACCGCTGCGCATCATGCGGCCATAGGCGGCCTGCAGACCGTTCAGGTCCAAATAGTCCGACAAGGGGGCGTTCAGGCGGGGCGGGGCCTCCTGTGCCAGCACAGCGGCGGCCTGTCCATCATACAGCACGATCTGGTGGGTGGTGCTGGCCATGACCGTCGCGATGGGAATATCGGTGAGCAGGGCGGCGAGACGCTTCTTTTCGGCTTCCAGATGTTCGGTTTCCCGGGCGATGGCTTCGGCAGAGGCGAGCGCCGCCTGACCTAGCTGCCCCGCCAGCCCCTGTGCCGCCGGGGCGAGGTCGCCAAGGTAGCGCGCGCCATGGGTGTCCAGCTCGCGGTTGACGCCTGCATGGGCGCGGGCGCGCATGGCTGCCGCCAGCTGCTCGATGGGTTTGGCGACGTTTTCGTCGAACAGCAGCCAGATCGCGGCGCATAGGCCGAGCATGCAGAACCCGCTGAAGAGGCCGACAAAGACGAACGCATCGCGCAACGCCGGTTCGCCTGCACGGCTGTACCCAAGCCAGAGAGCGGCCAAAGTGACCGCAATGGCCCCGAGGGCCAGGAGGCAGAAAAAGAGGAAAATGCGCAGGCGCAGGCCAAGAGCGGACAGCATGGTCAGGCTCCGCAAGCAACGCGCAGGATGGGGTCATCCTCAGCGGCGGGGATCCAGTTTTCTGCCGCGGGGCGTCCGTCGATGAAGGGCGTGCCGCTCGTGGCAAGGGCGCGGCGCCCACCCGCGCAGTCGAGCCAGACCGGCCGTTTCTGCACGGCGGACCAGCGACCGAAGAAATACACATCCGCGAGGTAGATGCCGGGATGGTCCGCGTGGGACTTGAGGGTGGCCGTGTCGACGGCTGCAAAGCGGTCGACGTAGGGCACAGCATAGGTCCAGGGGCGGTAGAAACTGCGGTTTTCGACGGTTTGTGCGACCACCACCCCCTCGGGCAGGGCAGCCGCGCTGCGCGTGTACCACCCGTATTCCGAGGTGATTGTCGCTGCGATCATGGCTAGGCCCGCAGCCACGGGTGCCAGCCAGCGCGGCAGGCGACCGCCCAGCAACTTGCCCAGCAGCATTACCAGACCCGCAGCTGCGAAACCTGCGAAAATCACGCCGATCAGTTCCAGAAACATGTCTCTTCTCCATAGGCCCGGGGCCGTCCTGTCTTGCTCAATCGGCGCTGGCGTCCAGCGCCCGGCAGGCTGCGAGGGACAAGCATCAGCTCAGCAGTCTCCTGCCGTAACCCACCGCCGATTGCATGGTTTTTACCACAACGAACGCATCACGCAGATGACTTCTCTCAAGATCCGACAAATCAGAAGGCGCCAGATAGTTGTCTGGCATTTCGCCGCTTCGGATTTGCTGCGCCTGATGTTCCAGCCGTGTCTGGGCGATCAGGTCGTAGGCGTCGAGTAGATCCTGCGCACCTGCCGGGCTCAGCAGTCCGGTGGCGGCAGCGGCTTCGAGGCGGGCGCGGGTGTTGACGGAGTGAATGGCGCCGGTCAGCGCATAGATGCGGCCCAGGTCGACCACGGGCACAACGCCGTTGTGCTTCATGTCCAGCGTGTTGCGGTGTTCGCCCGACCGAATGGTCGCCAGACCGCGCAGCAATCCCAGGGGTGGTTGGTGTTTTAGGGAATTGGCCACCATGTGGGCGGTGAAGATAGAATTTTGACGCGCCGCCCCAAGGGTTTCTCCCTGCAGATCGCCATACAGCGAATGGTCGCCGCCGATCGGCCGCAGGTCAAACATGACCGAGGCCAGCATCTGCGCTTCTGGATCGGGGCGCGCGATCCAGTTGCGGAAATAGCTGCGCCAGATGTGAACCGGCTGGCGCCATCTTGCGTTGGTCGCCATCATGTCGCCGGGGCAATAGATGTAACCGCAATGGTGAAGGCCATCGCAGACGATCTTCGCAAGTTGGGCGAAATATGCGTCGTCGCCCGGTGCCAGCCCGTCCGCCAGAATGAGACAGTTATCCTGATCCGTCACGCCGGTCTGCTCGCGCCGACCTTGCGATCCGCAGGCCAGCCACAGATAGGGCACCGGCGGTGGTCCCAGTGTCTTCTCGGCCAGCGCGAGCATACGGCGGGTCACGCTGTCGGCGATGTCGGTGATCAGACGTGTCACGACCTCGTGCCGGTTTCCGGCAGCGACCAGCTGCACCAGCAGACGGGGGATTTCGGCAGTGGCCCGCGCCATGTCCTCGACACTGGTGGCGCGTGCGATGGTCAGCACCAGCTCGCCGGAGTTCACGGCCTGAAACCGCGTGAGGTCGGTCTGCGTGACGATGCCGACCAATGCGTCGCCTTGGACCACCGGGATATGTCCGATGCCGTGTTCCATCATCATCTGCAGGACCTCCGAGCCGAGAGCGGAGGGTGATAGCGTCAGCGGATCCCGGCTCATCACATCGGCGACCGGCGTGGTGGCGGGCCATCCCTGTGCCAGCAGTTTCGACGTGAGGTCGCGGGTGGTGAGGATACCCTTCAGTTGGTCGTGCTGGGTAACGCAGACCGAGGAGATATTCTGATCGCGCATCAGCTGCGCGGCGCCCTGGCAGGTCTGTTCAACCGGGCAGGTGACAGGGGGGCGGGACATGATGTCTGCGACCCGCATGGTGGCCAGGGTGTTGTTCGCCGGGCTACCGGGACGGCGACGGTCAAAGAATCGGGCGACCTTTGGCTGGCTGGCCATCAGGCCGTGAAAGTCCGCTGCGGGCAGCAGCAGCAGCAGGCTGTCGGTGGTGGTCACGGCCGAGGTTACGGCCCGCCCGCCGCGGGTCAGCCCGCGTTCGCCGAAGGAATTGCGCGGCCCGAGGTTGGAGACGGGAATGCCGTTTTCATCGGTGACTTCCACCTCGCCGGTGTGCACCAGGTAAAGCCCGTCCAGATTTTCACCGAGGGTATAGACCTGCGTTCCGGCCGGAGCCTCGATCAGATGGAATTTGGGGGCCAGTTCCCGAAGCTCGACCGGCGGCAGGCTGTCATAGGGATGAACCGAGTTCAGAAAACGGAGCAGGGCGGTGTCGGACAGGGGCATCAGCAGGGCGTCTCCGTCTTCGGGATATCGTTGCCTTCACGGGCCATGGGCCTAGTCTGGCCCGGATGGTCTCCGCAATTGGAGGCTTTGCCTTCAATACGGGGGAGGCAAAAATGGTCCCGCCACGTGTGAACCGGGCGGGACCAAGAGGAAAGAGGCGGGCCGCAGGGAGGACAGCCCGCCTCTGCGGGGATTAGTGGTCCTGCGCGGCACCTGCGCCGCGGGGGATGCGCACGCTTTCCACCAGCTCTTCGATCTCGGCGGGGATCGCCTCGGTCGATTTCGACACGAAGTAGGCCACCGCAAAGTTCACCATCGCCCCGATCGCACCAAAGGAGGTGGATTTGACGGTGCCCAGCAGCGGGTCCGCATCGGTGAAGGAGTTGGTGTCCGGGATGAACAGCCAGCCCTTGTGCAGGAAGATGTAGACCAAGGTCACGATCAGACCTGCCAGCATACCAGCCACGGCGCCCTTGTTGTTCACCTTGGTGAAGATGCCCATCATCAGCGCCGGGAAGATCGAGGCAGCTGCGAGGCCGAAGGCCAGCGCCACGGTCTGCGCCGCAAAGCCCGGCGGGTTCAGACCCAGATAGGTCGCCACCGCAATGGCTACGGCCATGGCGATACGCGCCGACAACAGCTCGCCTTTTTCCGAGATGTTCGGATTGATCGACCCCTTGATGAGGTCGTGCGACACCGCGGACGAGATCGCCAGCAGCAGGCCCGCCGCAGTCGACAGCGCCGCCGCCAGACCGCCCGCCGCCACCAGGCCAATCACCCAGCCCGGCAGGTTGGCAATCTCAGGATTGGCCAGCACCAGGATGTCGCGGTTGAAGTTGGTCAGCTCATTGCCCGCCCAGCCGTTGGCTTCGGCCACGGCCTGCATGTCAGCGTTCTTGTCGTTGTAGTACTGGATCGCACCGTCGCCGTTCTTGTCTTCCCAGCCCAGAAGGCCGGTTTGCTGCCAGGTCGCCATCCAGTCGTACTTGGGATCATCCTCGATCTGCTGCACTGTCACGGCGCCGCCTTCGATGCCGCCGTTCGGCCACATCATCTCGGTGATGTTGAGGCGCGCCATGGCACCGACAGCCGGGGCGGTCAGATACAGCAGCGCGATGAACACCAGCGACCAGCCGGCCGACCAGCGGGCGTCCGCCACGCGCGGCACGGTGAAGAAGCGCATGATGACATGCGGCAGGCCCGCGGTGCCGATCATCAGCGACAGGGTGAACAGCACCATGTTGAAGGTGTCGCCGTGATGCGCGGTGTACTCGTTGAAGCCCAGCTCGGTCACGATGGCGTCCAGCTTGGCCAGCAGTGGCTCGCCGCTTGCAGCGTGGTCGCCGAACAGGCCCAGCGCCGGGATCGGGTTGCCGGTCAGCTGCAGCGAGATGAAGATGGCCGGGATGGTATAGGCCATGATCAGCACGCAGTACTGTGCCACCTGAGTGTAGGTCACGCCCTTCATGCCGCCAAACACGGCATAGGCAAAGACCACACAGGCGCCGATCAGCAGGCCCGCAGTGTTGGAGACCTCGAGGAAGCGGCCGAAGGCCACGCCAACGCCGGTCATCTGGCCGATCACGTAGGTGGTCGAAGCCACGATGAGGCAGATCACAGCCACCACGCGCGCGGTCGGGGAGTAGAACCGGTCGCCGATGAACTCGGAAACGGTGAACTTGCCGAACTTGCGCAGGTAGGGGGCCAGCAGCAGCGCCAGCAGCACGTAACCGCCGGTCCAGCCCATCAGGAAGGTCGAGTTGTCATAGCCGGTGAAGGCGATGAGGCCCGCCATCGAGATGAAAGACGCCGCCGACATCCAGTCGGCCGCTGTGGCCATGCCGTTGGTGACCGGGTGAACGCCCCGGCCCGCGGCATAGAATTCAGATGTGGAGCCCGCGCGGGCCCAGATCGCGATGCCGATGTAGAGCGCGAAGGACGCGCCCACAAACAGCAGGTTGATGGTAAACTGGTCCATCTTATTCTTCCTCCACGCCGTATTCGCGGTCCAGCTTGTTCATCCGGAACGCGTAGAAAAAGATCAGCCCCAGGAACACCAGGATCGATCCCTGTTGGGCGAACCAGAATCCCAGATCGCTGCCGCCGACCTTGATGCCTGCAAGCATCGGGCGCAGCAGGATGCCAAAGCCGAATGACACGACAGCCCAGATCACCAGGCTGACCAGAATGATGCGCACGTTTGCCGCCCAGTAGCCCTTGTCGGACTCGGCGGTCTGCGCAGAATGTGTGGTTTGTTCCGCCATCAGCGGCTCCTCCTTCTTCCTCTCCTGTGCGGCCCGGCCTTCGGGGGCTGGGCACACGCTCTCCGTTTGCCCGGCGCGGGTCAGGGCGCGCAGGCATGCAACCTCCGTGCCGACAGGCGCTGGGCCTGCCGGATCCGGCGGGTATTTCCATTTCGGATAAGACGGGGTCCGGCGCGGTCGGCACCGGCCCCGTTTCTGTTTGTTAGCTGGTGGCCGTCGTCACGATGGCCGCCATGTCACGGGCGATATCGTCGATGCCGCCCATGGCATTTGTCGATTTCAGCACGCCTTTGCCGCTGTAGTAGGCAATCAGCGGCGCGGTCTGCGCGTGATAGGCCTCCAGTCGGCTGGCAACGGTTTCGGCATTGTCGTCGGCGCGGCGCTTCATCTCCGTGCCGCCGCATTTGTCGCAGGTGCCTGCCTTGGCGGGCTGCTTGAAGCTGTCGTGATAGCCTTCGCCGCAACCAGCGCAGGTGTAGCGACCCGAGATGCGTTCGACCATCGCGGCATCGTCCACCTCGAGGCTGATGGCGGCGTTGATCTTCTGGCCGGTCTCGCCCAGCAGATCGTCCAGCGCCTCGGCCTGCACCGTGGTGCGCGGAAAGCCGTCGAGGATCACCCCTTTGGCGCAATCCGGCTCCGCCAAACGGTCGCGCAGGATGTTGATCACGATCTCGTCGCTGACCAGCTGGCCGGCTTCCATCACTGCCTTGGCAGCGAGGCCCGCAGGCGTGCCCGCAGCCACCGCCGCACGCAGAAGGTCGCCCGTGGACAGCTGCACATAGCCAAACTCATCCTCCAGCATCCGCGCCTGGGTGCCCTTGCCGGCGCCCGGAGGCCCCAGCAGGATCAGCACCGCGGGTCGTGTCATAACGTCCGTCGTCATCAGCTGATCACCCCTTGTTTGCACGGTTTGCGATCAGGTCGTCGACCACCGACGGATCCGCCAGCGTCGAGGTGTCGCCGAGGCTGCCAAAGTCGTTTTCGGCGATCTTGCGCAGGATGCGGCGCATGATCTTGCCCGAGCGGGTCTTCGGCAGGCCGGGGGCCCACTGAATGACGTCCGGCGAGGCAATCGGGCCGATTTCCGTCCGCACCCAGGTGCGCAGTTCCTTGCGCAGCTCCTCGGAGGGTTCGCGGTCGTTCATCAGGGTCACGTAGCAGTAGATGCCCTGGCCCTTGATGTCATGCGGATAGCCCACGACGGCGGCCTCGGCCACGGCGGCATGGGCCACCAGCGCGCTTTCGACCTCGGCGGTGCCCATGCGGTGGCCGGAGACGTTGATCACGTCATCGACACGGCCCGTGATCCAGTAATCGCCGTCCTCGTCGCGGCGGCAGCCGTCGCCGGTGAAGTAGTAGCCCTTGTAGTCGGAGAAATAGGTCTTCTCGAAGCGCTCATGATCGCCCCAGACGGTGCGCATCTGGCCCGGCCAGCTGTCCTTGATGCACAGCACGCCCTCGACGCCGTTGCCCTCGATCTCGACGCCGCTGGTGGGGTCCAGAACCACTGGCTGGATGCCGAAGAAGGGCTTCATTGCCGCGCCCGGCTTGGTCGCGTGGGCACCCGGAAGCGGCGTCATCAAATGGCCGCCGGTCTCGGTCTGCCACCAGGTGTCGACGATCGGGCATTTGCCCTCGCCGACCACGTCATTGTACCAGTTCCAGGCCTCCGGGTTGATCGGCTCGCCCACGGTGCCCAGCACCTTGAGGCTGCTGAGATCGCATTTCTCGACGAACTCCGGCCCCTGACCCATCAGCGCGCGGATGGCGGTGGGGGCGGTGTAGAACTGGTTCACCTTGTGCTTTTCGCAGACCTGCCAGAAGCGGCTGGCATCGGGGTAGGTCGGCACGCCCTCGAACATCAGGGTGGTGGCGCCATTGGCCAGCGGGCCATAGACGATGTAGCTGTGGCCGGTGACCCAGCCCACGTCCGCGGTACACCAGTAGATGTCGCCGTCGTGGTAATCGAATGTGACCTCATGGGTCAGCGCCGCATAGGTCAGATAGCCGCCGGAGGTGTGCACCACGCCCTTGGGCTGGCCGGTGGAGCCGGAGGTGTAGAGGATGAACAGCGGATCTTCGGCGTTCATCTCGGCCGGTTCGCAGCTGTCGGCGGCGTTCTGCGCCAGCGCGTTGTAGTCGTGGTCGCGCCCGTCTACCCAAGTGGTCTGGCCGCCGGTGCGTTTCACCACCAGGCATTTCAGCGTATCCTTGGTATGCAGCAGAGCGGCATCGGCGTTCGATTTCAGCGGCGTCTTGCGGCCACCGCGGGGGGCTTCGTCGGCGGTGATGATCACCTTCGCGTCGCAACCATTGATACGAGCGGCCAGCGCATCCGGCGAAAACCCTGCAAAGACAATGGAATGTATCGCGCCGACTCGGGCGCAGGCCAGCATCGCGTAAGCCGCTTCGGGAATCATCGGCAGGTAGATCACCACCCGGTCGCCCTTGGAAACGCCGAGGTCTTTCAGCACATTGGCCATGCGGCAGGTGTTGCGGTGCAGCTCCTTGTAGGTGATGTGCTGCGCGGCCTCGTTCGGATCGTCCGGCTCCCAGATGATGGCGGTCTGGTCACCGCGGGTTTCCAGGTGGCGGTCGATGCAGTTGGCGGAAACGTTCAGCGTGCCATCGGCGTACCAGTTGATCGAAACATTGCCGAAGTTGAAATCGACGTCCTTGACCTTGCTATAGGGCTTGATCCAGTCAATGCGCTTGCCCTGTTCGCCCCAGAAAGATTCGGGGTCGGCCAGCGAAGCGTCATACAACTCCTGGTATTTCGCGGCGTCCACATGTGCACGGGCAACGGTTTCGTCGGATGGCGGATAGACGGCGTCTGCATGCAGCGCGTTCATTCGGTTTCCTCCCAGAAATATATTGGCAAGACAAACGACAACGCTGTGTCGTGGCTGTCAAACCGTTTCCTCCTGTGCCTGATAATACGGCAGCTTGAAAATTTGTGAATAACCATCTGGATTTTCAGCATTTGCTTGTGAAGAAGTTTCCCGAGATCTGAGCCTGGTGTGAAGAAATTTGCTATTTGCCTAAGGTTAGTGCCTGAAATCAGTGTCTTGGGTGTAAATATACTTTTGTGATGTCTTGTCGCAGCCGCCCGGCGGTCCCCGGGTTGGGCCTCCACCGCGTGGCAAATGGCACCGTGTCGGCTGCGGCATATTGTGCCAGGGCCGGGATCGGGGCGCAGCCATGATGCGTCGAAGGTCTGGTGTTGCGCTGACCTCTTAGGGGTTGGCAGCGCTAAACCTTGCCGCTAGCCTGATTTGCAAGCGCACCTCTCCGGCCCGCTGCCGGGCCAAGAAGGGCGCAATAAGGGAGAGTTACATCATGAACAGAATTTTGACCGCTGCCGTGGCGGCCACGGCTGGTGTTGCAATGGCGGGGGAGGCCGCGGCAACAGAATGGAACGTGTCACTGTGGGGCAAACGCCGCGCCTTTACCGAGCACGTCGAAAAGCTGGCCGAGCTGGTTTCGGAAAAAACCAACGGCGAGTTCACCATGAATATCAGCTATGGTGGCCTGTCCAAGAACAAGGAAAACCTTGATGGCATCTCGATCGGTGCCTTCGAGATGGCGCAGTTCTGTGCCGGCTACCACCGGGACAAGAACCCCTCGATCACGGTTCTGGAACTGCCGTTTCTGGGCGTGAACACGCTGGAAGAAGAAGTGGCGGTGTCTCACGCGGTCTATGCGCATCCGGCGGTACAGGCGGATCTGGCGCGCTGGAATGCGAAGCTGCTGATGACCTCGCCGATGCCGCAGTACAACATCGTTGGCACAGGTGAGCCCCGTGACGAACTCGCAGAGTTCAAGGACATGCGGGTGCGGGCCACCGGTGGCATCGGGCAGGCGTTCTCTGCAGTTGGCGCGGTGCCGACCTCGGTGACCGCGACCGAGGCCTACAATGCGATGGAATCCGGCGTCGTCGACACCGTTGCCTTTGCCCAGCACGCGCATCTGAGCTTTGGCACCATCAACAAGGCCGACTGGTGGACTTCCAACCTGAACCCCGGCACCGTGAACTGCCCGGTGGTCGTCAACACCGATGCCTATGAGGCCCTGAGCGATGCCGAGCGCGAAGCGCTGGACAGCTCGGTGGATGAGGCCATCGCCCATTACCTCGAAAACTACGGTGCGCTGCTGGAAAAATGGGACAGCGTGCTCGAGGAAAAAGGCGTTGAGAAAGTGGTCATCTCGGACGAGACACTGGCCGAGTTCCGGAAGGTGGCGGGTGATCCGATCCACGCGCAGTGGATCAAGGACATGACCGATCAGGGCTTGCCGGCGCAGGAGCTGTACGACTTGGTTCAGAAAACGCTGAACGACGTCCGCTCAGGCAGCTGATACGGGCGTGACACGCGGTAGGGCCGGGCGTATCTGCTCCGGCCCTTTCTTGTCGTGGCGAAATTTCCAAGGAGGGGGCAGGGTATGGCCGCAGGCGCAGCAGTGCTGGAAGATGGCAGCCTGATCAGCAGGCTTGATCGAAACTTGGTGCAGGTTGAGCGCCTGCTGGCGTTGCTCAGTGGGCTGGCAGTGTTCTCCCTGATGGTGCTCGCGGTGGTCTCGGTGGGAGGGCGCAACGCGGCCAACGCGCCGCTGCCCGGCTATGTCGACTGGATCGAACAGATCATGCCGCTGATTGCCTTCATGGGCATCTCTTATGTGCAGCGCGGTGGCGGCCACATCCGCATGGACATCTTCATCGGTGCCCTGAAAGGGCGCGCCTTGTGGCTGTTCGAACTGCTCTCAGTTCTGCTGATCCTGTTGCTGATCCTAGCGCTGGTCTGGGGCAGCTGGTCGCACTTTCTGCGCTCCTTCGATTTTGCCGCGCCGATGTGGAGCCGTGACAGCTCTATCGACATCGGCTTGCCGATCTGGCCAGCCAAGCTGCTGGCGCCGGTGGCCTTTGCCGTGCTGGCGGTGCGGCTGCTGCTGCAGGTCTGGGGGTACGGACGGGCGCTGGTTCTCGGGCTGGATCGCCCGGTTGCGGTGCCGCTGATCCAGAGCGCGGCGGAACTGGCGGCGGCCGAAGCAGAGCAGCTGGAGGGTCACGACAGCGATGCCGTCGCGTCCGACCGCGGCGACAACGGGCAGGGGTAAGCAAAATGGAACCGATTGAAATCGGCCTGTGGGTCACGGGCGGGCTGTTGCTGATGGTTGTGCTGGGGATGCGCGTGGCGTTTGCTGCGGGCCTCGCCGGGCTGGTTGGCCTGGTCTGGATCTTCTGGGCCAAGTTCGGCTTTGATCCGAACCGGTTCGGCAAGGCGCTGACCGTGTCGGTCAAGATCGCGGGCCAGGTGCCGCATTCCAAGGTCTCCAGCCAGGCGCTGAGCCTCATTCCGACCTTCATCCTGATCGGCTACCTCGCCTATTACGCGGGTCTTACGCGGGCGCTGTTCGAGGCCGCCAAGCGCTGGCTGGCCTGGGTGCCGGGCGGGCTGGCGGTTTCCACCGTGTTTGCCACGGCGGGTTTCGCCGCAGTGTCGGGTGCCAGTGTGGCGACCTCGGCCGTGTTTGCACGCATCGCCATCCCCGAAATGCTCAAGATCGGCTATAACAAGCAATTCGCAGCAGGCGTGGTGGCAGCTGGCGGCACGCTGGCCTCGCTCATTCCGCCCTCGGCAATTCTGGTGATCTACGCGATCATCGTCGAACAGGACGTGGGCAAGCTGCTGCTGGCAGGTTTCATCCCGGGCGCATTCTCGGCGGTCATCTATGGCTTGCTCATCGTCGGCATCGCGGTGATCTTCAAATCCGTTGGCCCGCCGGTGCGCGGCTTCACCTGGGGGCAGCGTTTTGCGGCGCTGCCCGGTGCGCTGCCGATCATCTTTGTCGTCGTGATCATCATCTGCTTTGTCTACAATCCCTTTGGCGGCGATGCCTGGGGTACGCCGACCGAAGGCGGGGCATTGGGCGCGTTTGTCGTCTTCTGCATGGCGGTCTACCGCGGCATGAAGTGGGCGGAACTGAAGTCTGCGTTGCTGGAGACTGCCAAGCTGACGGTGATGATCTTCACCATCATCTGGGGGGTCCTGATCTACGTGCGCTTCCTCGGTTTTGCCGATCTTCCCGGGGCGTTTTCCGATTGGATCACCTCGCTCGAAATGTCACCGATGGTGATCCTGATCTGCATCCTTCTGGCCTATGCGGTGCTGGGAATGTTCATGGACGCCATCGGCATGCTGCTGCTGACCCTCCCGGTGGTCTACCCGGCGGTGATGGCGCTGAACGGGGGCGAAAGCGTCGCCGCGGCCGACAGTGCGTTTGGCATGAGCGGGCCGATGTGTGCGATCTGGTTCGGCATCCTGGTGGTGAAAATGGCCGAGTTCTGCCTGATCACCCCGCCCATCGGGCTCAACTGCTTTGTCGTGGCGGGGGTGCGCGATGATTTGAGCGTGCAGGACGTGTTTCGTGGCGTGACACCGTTCTTCATCGCCGATGCGGTTACCATCGGGCTGCTGGTGGCTTTCCCGGGGATCGTTCTCTACTTGCCGTCGCTGGCGGGCTGATGGCAAAGCTGGCCCTGCGGCGCTGTTGCGGCAGCGTCGCCCATCTGCTGAAGGAGCCACTCCTGAAAGCAGCGCATCGCCGGGGTTGCCGGTTTATGGGCCGGGCGCGTCAGCCAGTAGCGGCCATTGGTGACTTCGGTTTCAAAGGGCGCGATCAATGTGCCGCGGTCCAGGCGTGCGGCGAACATGGCGGCGGGCAGCAGCGCCACCCCGTCGCCGGATTCGGCAAGGTCAGCCATGGCGATGGAGCTGTCGAAGACCGGGCCGCATAAATTCGGGCAGGCTTCCCCGGCGGCTTCGAACCAGCTGGGCCATTCGTCGGCACGGTAGGAGCGTAGCAAAACCTGCGCCTGCAGATCGCCGGGTGTCCTCAGCTTTGCGGCAAGCTCTGGCGCGCAGAGCACGGTCAGAGGCGTTTCCATGAGGGCAACCGCCTCACAGCCGCTCCACCGTCCGGCCGCAAAGCGGATGGCCATGTTCAGGCCTTCCTTGGTGATGTCCACCCGGTTGTTGTTGGTCCAGAGCCGCAGATCAACGCTTGGGTAGGCGCTGCGAAATTCCCTGAGCCGCGGCATCAGCCATCCGACTGCAAATGTGGTCACGACCCCGACGTGCAAGGTCTCGCGGTAGTGCCCGTCCTGAAACCCGTCGAGCACCCGGGCCACCCGGTCCAGACTGTCGCTGATCACCGGAAACAATGCCATTGCCTCGTCGGTCAACAAAAGCCCCTTGGGGGTCCGGGTGAACAGAGCCACGCCCAGCAGGTCCTCCAACCCCTTGATCTGGTGGCTGACGGCGGCCTGACTGACACGAAGTTCAATGGCCGCGCGGGTAAAACTGCCCTGCCGGGCGGCCACCTCGAATGCGCGCAAAGCGTTGAGTGGGAGATTGGGGCGGTCCATCGAATGGCATGTCCTGGCGGTGGAGCGGGAAGTCCGCACCAGCCTTGCCCGGCGTTCGGGGAACTGCAAGGCAAGACTGGTGCAGAGCGGTGGTCAGCCCTGTGGGTCTGTCAGCAATTTTTGGACAAAGCCATAGGTCGCGCGGATCCGGGCCTCGTTGGGGATGTTGCGGTTGGCCAGCATCACCACGCCGAGGTCTTCACCGGGCAGCAACACGACATAGGCGCCAAACCCGTTGGTCGCTCCGGTCTTGTTGAGGATGACATGCTCCTGCGGCGGCAAGGCCGGGGTCAGCTTGCGCATGGGCTGGGGGTTCAGGATATAAGCGTAGCTGTTGCCCTTGATCATCTGCTCCTGGGCGACGGGCCAGGGGTATTGCTCCCAGATCATACCCTGCACATAGGCCTCCGTTTGGGCCAGTCCGTGCCGTGTTTTTCCCAGTGCAGCGCTGAGTTCCTCGGAGACCTCTGCGTGCCCCAGGTGCAGGTTCAGAAAACGCACCATGTCACGAGCGCTCGATTTCACGCCATACGCCTCGCCGTCCAACACACCGGGGCTGACCCGTATGGGGCGGTCGGTCTTGCGGTCGTAACCGAATGCGTAGCGCTCCATGGCCTGGTCCGGCACGTCGACCCACGTGTTCCCCAATCCCAGCGCCGGGAAAAGATCCTGTTCCAGCGCGTCTGCAAAGTCGCGATCCAGGGCATTTGCCGTGATGTGGCCCAGCAGGCCGATGCTGATATTGGAATAGCTGCGGGCCCCCGGTGTGTCAGGCCGCCAGCCGCGCAGCCACTCCACGAGGTCTTCTGTCGTCTGCGCGGTGTCCGGGACCTGCAGTGGCAAGCCGCCGGATTGATGTGTTGCCAACTCCCGCAGGGAAAGTTCGCCAAAGGCCGTGCCCGCAAGCTCCGGCACGTGATCCGCAACTTGCTGGTTCAGGTCGAGGTGTCCGCGACCTTCGGCCATGGTGGCGAGGGTTGCCGTGAACAGCTTGCTGATTGATCCCAGCTCAAACAGCGTGTCCGGTGTGGCAGCGGTGCCTGCGGCGCGCGCGGCAACGCCTGCTCTGAAATAGTGGTCCTGCCCGCCGTAGGTGATGCCGACCACAAGGCCAGGCACATTGAATTCTTCCATCAGCGGCGCAAAGCTCTGCGCGGCGAGCGCCTGCACCTCGGCTTCGCTGCGGGGGGCGGCAATCAGCGCGGTGGGAAACGACAGCAGCGCAAGCGCTGCGGCGGTAAAAATTTTCATGTCAGCCTCATTGATTTGCCCTTGGTTGGGCAAAATCCGCTCTAAGGCTTGCGGTTTGTCGCCTCAAACGAGAAAAAATTGGCTGCGGTATTAGAAAAATTTGTCTGGTTGGGAGGGAACGTTGCGGAGAAGTCAGAAGGAGGTCCTGGACGAGCTTCGTCAGGCCATTGATCGCTTGGCGCCCATCAATGGCGATCGTCTGCCACCAGAGCGGAGTTTATGTTCCATGCTGGCGTGCAGCCGCGAAACGCTGCGTCGGTGCTATGCACAGCTGGAGGCCGAAGGTCTGATCTGGCGGCACGTCGGGCAGGGGACCTTTCGCGGTCGCCGCCCGGTGCATTTGCCGATCCGCGATACGCTCCTGGTGGAAGGCGCGACACCGCCGGACATCATCCGCGCCCGCCTCTTGCTGGAGCCCCAGGTCGCCGCCGAGGCCGCGTTGGCAGCGGACGAGAACGATGTGCTCCACCTGCGGGACAAAGTTGCCCAGGGCCGCCGGGCTACGGATCGGGCCGCTTGCGAACAGGCGGACGACGCCTTTCACCGTGCGGTTGCGGAAACCTCTCGCAATCCGGTTTTGATCGGGTTTCTCGTCTATCTGTCAGGCGCGCGTCGCCGGGTTGCCTGGCAACGCGAGTGGGATCGAACCTATCGCAGAATTGCCCCCAACGAGTTCCAGAGCATTCACAGCGATCAACATGATGCCGTCGTGGATGGGATCGCCAATCGCGATCCGCAAGAGGCAGCATCGGCGATGCGCCTGCATCTCGAAACGATCCAGGCGGCTATGACATTTCAACCCGACATAGCGGGCACCGGGCCGACCTGACGCGGACGCAGGGGGGGTGTTCTCGTCAGGGCAACACGGTAGGGGCGTTTCCGGTCTTGTGCGCAGCACTGCCTTCGGGGCAACTTTGCGCAGAACCGTCGTTCCTGATCCGAGGTCCCATGAGTGCCAGCGTGTTGATGCAAACGCTTCTGTCCGAAACGCGCGACGTGCTCGGCAGCGACCCTGCGATGTCGGGGCTTGTCGGGATCAAGGCGGGCGAGGTGTCCGATCTGCCGGATCTGCTCGGCGCGACGCTGGCCGCCTGCCTGCCCGCAGGCGATTCCCGAGGTCAGCTGCATCAATTGGCAGCCGAGCAGTTTCGCAATGATGCGGACCTGCTGGAGACAGCTTTTGACGATCTGCTGGTGACCAGTGCGCGCGACGATCAGCCCGGCGGCGCGCCGCAGGTGCTGCTGTTCGCCAACGGCTACCACGCGCTGTTGTCCTACCGGCTCAGCCGCGCGCTGTGGCTGTCTGGGCGTGAAACCCTGGCGCTTGCGGTGAAGGCACAGTTCACCCGCGCCCTCTCGGTCGAGATATGGCCGCAGGCGCAGATCGGGCGCGGTGTCTGGATTGATCACGGGCTTGGGCTGGTGATCGGCCAGACCGCGGTGATCGAAGAAGATGTCAGCCTCTGGCACGGCGTTACGCTTGGCTCGAACTTTGTCGACATGGGCGAGGGGCGTCACCCGACGCTGCGCCGCGGTGCCGTGATCGGGGCCGGGGCGCTGATCCTTGGTCCGGTGGAGATCGGCGCGGGCGCGACTGTGGCCGCAGGGGCGATCGTCACCAGGGACGTGCCGCCCGGCCATGTGGTCGCAGGTGCGCGCGCCGCTGACCGGGGCGCGGGCCGGTTTGCCGGATTTGCTCCGCTCTCAGATCTGAAGGGGCGCCAGACGTGACCTCGCTCGGCATCGATCATCCGCTTGTCTGTGTGCGCGATCTCGCGGCTGCGCGTAAGGCCTACCTGTCCCTCGGATTTTGCATGAAACCGCCGGGGATGCACCCGTGGGGCACTTCGACCGCGCTGGTGATCTTTGAAAACCAGCTGCTGGAGTTGGTGGGCATCAGCGATGAGACCCTGCTGGATGGCTTTGCCGCCGGGGAGTTCCGCTTTGGACGCCACGTCCAGCATTGGCTGGCCGAGCGCGAAGGGGTGCCGCTGACGGCGCTGAACTCGACCGATGCGGCGGCGGATGAGGCGGCCGTGGTGGCCCGTGGCGGCCATTGCGAAGGCACCATAGAGTTTGGCCGCGACGTGGTCTGCGATGATGGCACCCCCGACCGAACCGCAACCACGCTGAAGATCTTTTCCCGGCCCGGCCTGCCGCGGCTGACCATGTTCGCCTGCCAGCAGCACCGCCGCGACCTGATCGAATTTCCCGGGTGGATGGACCACCCGAACGGCGCGCATGGTTTCGTTTCCGCCACGATCCTGGCCGAACCGGACGACCAGCCCGCGGTGAAGGACTGGCTCGCCACGCTGCACGGAGCCGATGCAGTTGCCGATACGGACCGGGGCTTTACCGTTGCCACCGGCAGGGGGCACTGGCGAGTGTTCAGCCGCGACACCGCCAGCGACCTGTTCGGCCCGCTGCCCCAAGACCTTGCCCTCGATGGCGCACCTTCGGTGGTGTCGCTCGACATCGCCTGCAGCGCGCTTGACAAGGTCCGCCCCTTCGTCGAGGCAGGCGGCTTTGATTTTCGCGAGACCGGCGGCGCGCTGGTCCTGACTGAGCCCGCCCGGCTGGGCGGCATCCTTCTGACCTTCCAGGAAGCGCCCAAGGCGCCCTGACACAAGCCGCGGCGCCTCCGCGCCCAAAGGAGACCCATGTTCGACCAAGATCACATTGCCGAGGCCATCGCCTGGCGTCACGACCTGCACCGTCACCCCGAGCTGGGATTCGAGGAACACCGGACCTCCGAGATGATCGCCGGGCTGCTCAGCGCCTGGGGGTGGCGGGTGCACCGCGGCCTTGCAGGCACCGGTGTTGTGGCGCAGATGGGGCAGGGTGCGCCCATGATCGGCCTGCGCGCCGACATCGACGCGCTGCCCATACACGAGGCTTCGGGCGTCGATTACGCCTCGACCGTTCCCGGCAAGATGCATGCCTGCGGCCATGACGGCCATACCGCGATGCTGCTGCTCGCCGCGCGCAAGATCGCCGAGGAAGGGGTTGAGTCCGGCACCGTCACGCTGATCTTCCAGCCCGCCGAGGAAAACGAAGGCGGCGCGCGGGTGATGGTCGAGCAGGGGTTGTTCAAACAATTCCCGGTCGACAGGGTGTTTGGCATCCACAACTGGCCGGGTCTTGCGCCGGGCCGTTTCGTGGCGCGCGACGACAAGATGATGGCGGCTTTCTCGGTCTTTGATATCGAGATCCGCGGCAAGGGCGGCCACGGCGCCATGCCCGAGCAATCCGACGGGGTGATTGCCGCCGCCGGGCGCATGGCGGCCGCGCTGCAGGAAATTCCAGCCCGTGCGCTGTCCCCGCTGGAGCCGGGCGTGGTCTCGGTCACCCAGATCCACAGCGGCTCCGCCTACAATGTCTGCCCCGACCGCGCCGTCCTGAGCGGCACCTGCCGCTGGTTCGATGCCGAGGCCGGAGACATCATCGAAGAACGCCTGCGCCGTGTTGCCAATTGCGCGGCGGCGGCGCAGGGGTGCACCGCCACGATCGATTACCAGCGCCGCTATCCCGCCACCATCAACACCGCCGCCGAAGCCGTGCTGGCGCGCGAAGTGGCGGCGGATATGGGGCTGGATACGGCCATGACCGACCCCAGCATGGCTTCGGAAGATTTCGCCTTCATGCTGAACGAGGTTCCGGGCGCCTATCTGTGGCTCGGCGCCGCGCGCGAGGGCGAAAATCCCGGGCTGCATTCGCCCAAGTTCGACTTCAACGACGCCGTGCTCCCCGCCGGGGCGGAGTTCTGGGTTCGGCTTGTCCGCCGCGCGGCGCGGGGCTGAGGCGCGCAATGGACGCGCTCGACAGCCGCTTCCTGCGCGAATTCCTCGCGGTGGCGCAGGAGGGATCGATCCGCCGCGCGGCGGAGCGGCTGAATGTCGTGCCCTCGGCGATCTCGCGCAAGATTTCCGAGGCCGAGGCGCGTCTCGGTGTCACCCTCTTCGAGCGCAGCTCAAAAGGGGTGACGGTAACCGCGGCGGGGGAGCTGCTGCGCGAGCACGCGCTTCACCTTCAGGATGAACAGACCTTCCTTCTGGACCAGATTGGCCGCTACCGTTCCGGCCGTATGCAGACCGTTCGGATCGCGCTGGGCGAGGGGTTTACCGTGGACCTGATGGAAAACGGGCTGGCGGAGCTGGGCCGCCTGCAACCCGATCTGCGCTTTTCCATCGATCACGCCGGCACCGAGGAGCTGCAGCGCCGGGTGATCGAGGGCGAGGCCGACATCGGCATTGCCTACAATCCGGTGGTGACCGAGGCGACCCGCTCGCTGGCGGTGGGGCGGCAGCCGCTTTGCGCGGTGGTGCCGGCCGATTCCCCGCTCGCCGGGCGGCAGCGCGTGGCGCTTGCCGAGGTTCTGACCCATCCCGTCGCCATGCTGGATACCCGCCACGCCGTGCGCCACCTTGTCGGGCAGGTCGCCGCCGAACGCGGGCTGGCGCTGCGGGTACAGGTAGAGACCGCTTCCATCGCGCTGCTGCTGCGCTACGTGAGCGCCGGCATGGGCGTCACCTTCCTGCCGCGGTTTTCCGCCTCCAGCCAGGCTGATCGCGGCGACCTGTCGGTAGTGGAACTGGACGAACCGGCGCTGCACCGGGTCAGCTCGCACCTGATGGTGCGCGCCCGCCGACGTCTGCCGAAATCGGTGGAGCTGGTCGCGAGCTTCCTGTCCGACCGTATGGTGGCTTTCCGCACGTGACGGTTTTGCGTTGCTGTAGCGGCAACGCAATGTGCGCACGATACCCCCTATCTGTGAACACCCCTTGTCCGCTTAGCTGGCTGCAGGACCGGCCCGCGGCGGCCGGCAACGGACAGGGACAGGAATTCACATGGCAGATGATACGGTCAAACGGGCCGGGGTGATCGGACTGGGGGCGATGGGCTTTGGCATGGCGTCGAGCCTCGCGCGGGCCGGTTTCGAGGTGTCGGGCTACGATCCCGCACCGGCAGCACAGGAACGCGCAAGCGACGCGGGCATCGCACCGCTGGCCAGCCCCGAGGATGTCTTTGCCACTGCGGAGATCATCGTGCTTTCGCTCCCCGCTGCGGCGCATGTCGAGGCCGCGATTGCCGCGGCGCAGGGGGCCGGGCTTCTGGCCGTGGGTGCCGCCCCGAAGGTGATTATTGACACCTCCACCTCCGAGGCCGAGGTCAGCCGCAAGCTGGCGGCCGAGCTGGCGGACGCGGGGCACGGTTTTCTCGATGCGCCGGTCAGCGGTGGGCCGTCCGGTGCTGCAGCTGGGCAGCTTTCGGTAATGCTCGGCGGCGACGAGGCATGGGCGGGCCGTGCCATGCCCGCGCTGGAGGCGATGGCGGCGAAGATCCTTCACGTCGGCCCCAGCGGCGCGGGCAATGTGGCCAAGCTGGTCAACAACATGCTGGCCGCCAGCCACATGATCACCACGCTGGAGGCGCTGCGGCTGGCCGAGGCGGCCGGGGTCGGCGCCGAGGATGCCCTGCGGGTGATAAACTCGGCCACCGGGCGCAGCGCGATTTCGGAAATTCACTACCCCAACTGGGTGCTGCCACGCAGCTTTGACTCCGGCTTCAGCACCGGGCTGATGCGCAAGGACGTGCGCCTCGCGCGGGAGCTGGCCGAACGCTCCGGCTGCGCCATGCCGGTGGCCGATCTGGTGGCGGAGCTGTGGGCCGAGGAGAACTCGGGCCTGAAGGACGCGGATGATTTCATGCACATGGGCGATCCCGCGGTGGATCGGCTCAGCAAAAAGGAGAAGATGTGATGGGCATTGAAACGGTCGATACGGCGGCCCGCGTGGCCGGGCTGTTGAAGGAACTCACCGGCTCGTCCGAGGTCCAGTCCTGGGTTGGCGGCGCGCTGGTTCCGGGCTCCGGCAAGGAGCTGGAGCTGACCGACCCGGCCACGGGTGAAGTCTTCGCGCGCTACCGGGACGCAGGGGCAGACGTGGTTGCCCAGGCCGCCGAGGCCGCCAGCCTCGCCCAGAAGGAATGGTATGCCAAGACCGCCTCGGAGCGCGGGCGGATCATGTTCGAGATTGGCCGCCAACTGCGCGAGAACGCAGCGGCGCTGTCCGAGCTGGAGGCGCTGTCCTCTGGTCGCCCGATCCGTGACACAACCGGCGAGCCTGCGCGCATGGCGGAGATGTTCGAATATTACGCCGGCTGGTGCGACAAGATCTCCGGCGACGTGATCCCGGTGCCCTCGACGCATCTGAACTACACCCGCCACGAGCCGCTGGGCGTTGTCGGCCAGATCACCCCATGGAATGCGCCGCTGTTCACCTGCTGTTGGCAGGTTGCCCCGGCGATCTGCGCGGGCAACGGCGTGATGATCAAGCCGTCGGAGCTGACGCCGCTGTCGTCCATCGTAGTCGGCATCCTGTGTGAAAAGGCGGGCGTGCCCAAGGGGCTTGTCAATGTCATCGCAGGCGACGGTCCCGGCACGGGTCAGGCGATGATCGAGCACCCGGAAACGGCGCTGGTGGTCTTTGTCGGCTCCGCCGAGGCGGGCAGCAAAATCGCGGGTGCCGCAGCCAGGCGGCTGGTGCCGTCTGTGTTGGAGCTGGGCGGCAAATCCGCCAATATCGTGTTTGGCGATGCCGATCTCGACCGCGCGGTGGTGGGCGCACAGGCGGCGATCTTTGCCTCCTGCGGGCAAAGCTGCGTGGCGGGGTCGCGGCTGCTGGTGCACCGGTCCGTCCATGCCGAAATGGTCGAAAAGCTGAGCGTCGCGGCCGCCAACATCCCGGTTGGGGCGCCGATGGATCCCGCCACGCAGGTCGGTCCGGTGAACAACGCGCGGCAATGGGCCAAGATCGACCAGATGGTGCGCGAGGCCGAAGGGCAGGGGGCAGAGATCACCAGCGGCGGAGCCAAGCCTGCGGCCCTTTCTGAGAGCGGCGGGTTCTATTTCGCCCCCACGGTGCTAGACCGGGTAACGCCGCAGATGACCATCGCCAACGAGGAGGTTTTCGGCCCCGTGGTCTCGGTCCTGCCTTTCGATACCGAGGAAGAGGCCATCGCGCTGGCCAATGCCACGCCCTACGGGCTGGCAGGTGCGGTCTGGACGCAGGACGTGGGCCGCGCACACCGCATGGCGGCGCAGGTCCGTGCAGGCACCTTCTGGGTCAACAGCTACAAAACGATCAACGTCATGTCACCGTTTGGCGGTTTCGGCCGCTCCGGCTATGGCCGCTCATCCGGACGCGAGGCGCTGGCCGCCTACACGCAGACCAAGTCCGTCTGGGTCGAAACCGCGGAAAATCCTGTGCAGGGCTTCGGTTACGCGCCCGGCTGATCAAAAAGTAATTACACTTCACAATCTGCTGCGGACCGGGTATGGGCCCGGTCCCGGCCAATGCGTCCCCCGAAGGGGACGCCAACAGAGAGGTCCCCTCATGCCAATTAAAGACATCCTCCTCGACTGGCGGCTCCATCTGAGCATGCTGGTCATCACCGTGATCGCCGAGCTGGTCGGCGTCATCGCCGTGCCGATCGGCATTGGCTCGATCCTGCTGCTGCCGCTGCTTTATGCCTTCGTGATGGGGCTTCTGATCAACCCCAATGTCATCTCCGGTGCCCGTGCCCTGATCCGGGACCGCCAGGTGAACGCCGCCTCGCCGATGATCGTCATCGCAATCATGCCGTTCATCGCCAAGTTCGGCACCATCATCGGCCCGTCGATGGACAAGATCGTCGCCGCCGGTCCCGCGCTCATCCTGCAGGAACTGGGCAATCTCGGCACCATCGTGCTGGCCTTCCCGATCGCCGTTCTGGTGCTGGGCATGGGTCGCGAGGCGATCGGCGCCTGCTTCTCCGTGGCGCGCGAACCCAATATCGCGATCATCGCCGACAAATATGGCCTGAAAAGCCAGGAAGGCGCCGGTGTCATGGGCGTCTATGTGATCGGCACCCTCTTTGGCACTTTCATCTTTGCCATCCTCGCCTCGATCCTTGCCACCACCGGCGCCTTCTCGGTCGAGGCGCTGGCGATGGCCTGCGGCATTGGCTCGGGCAGCATGATGGCGGCCTGTTCCGGCGCGCTGGTGCACGCGGTGCCGGAAATGGAGGAGCAGATCCTCGCGCTCGCGGGTGCGTCCAACGTGCTGACCTATGCCACCGGCCTCTACCTCTGCGTCTTCGTGGCGCTGCCGGTGACCGAAAAACTCTATGACCTCTTGGGCCGCAAAGAGCCCGCCAAAGCCGGAGCCTGAGCCATGAGCGACACACACATCCAAGATCTCGACCTGTCCGAAGAAGCGAAGTTCGGTCTCGGTGCCCACGCGGCGGCGCTGGCGGTGGTCTGCGTCATCGCCCTTGTCGGCAACACCGTGGCGACCGAGAACACCGTGCCGGAAGGACTGGTAGGGCTGATCGTCCTGTGGATCATGTGCATGATCGGCATGCTGCTGACCAAATTCGTGCCGTTCAAGCTGCCGTCGGTGGCCTGGATTTCACTTGTCGGGATCCTTGCGACCATGCCCTGGACGCCCGGCAGTGACTGGGTACTGGACAAGGTGAGCCACGTGAACTTCCTGACGCTGGCAACGCCCTGTCTTGCCTATGCAGGTGTCGCCATCGCCCGGCGCGAGATCGAGATCGCCAAGACCTCGGGCTGGAAGATCGCCGTGGTTGGTGTCCTGGTGATGACCGGTACATATGTGGGCTCGGCCATCGTGGCACAGGCTTTTCTCTGATCACTGAATGATCCCCCACGGGCCGATTTCCCGGCCCGTGGGGCAGTCCATTGCCAATGATGCCATTCGCGGCTGTGTGCTGGCCGCGTGCCATGCGTCGCTTGGCAACAAGCTGTCCCCGAGACAGCCAAGGCTCATCGCGTTATTGCCCCGTCCGGAAGACGCTCGGGGGCTAAAATCAATACGATGAGGCGCTTATTCGCCTCCGACCACCAGAGCCTTGCCGCCCTTGTAGGCGAGCTTGCCCGCGCCGACGGCCCCTTTGGCCAAAACCTTCGTGGTTCCGGCCGCAACGCCGACGGTGTTGTCGATTGCCCGGTCTGCCGAGCATGCGGACAATGCGAAGCCGGCGAAGATCAGAGCGGCAGAGGTCGTCTTGAAGAGCACGTTCAGTTTCATTTCAGTCTCCTTCCCCGTGGTGCGGGTTCGTCGTGGGATGTGCGGCGAAGGGCGGGGGTGCCCTTCCGCTTGATGGCCTGACCATAGGGGGTTCAATATCTTCAGAAAAACGAATAGGAATTATGGTTGTCGCAAGTATTCATTATGGATTGAGCTGATGGACATTGCTCTCATTCGGACCTTTCTGGAGGTCGCCGCCACCGGCTCTTTCGTGAATGCCAGTGAACGACTGTTCGTGACGCAGTCAGCCGTCAGCCTGCGCGTTCAGCGATTGGAGGAGGCCTTGGGCAAACAATTGTTCACGCGCTCCAAAGCCGGTGCTGAACTGACCCCGGCGGGTCGGGAATTCGAGCGCTACGCGCTGTCGCTGATCAAGATCTGGGAAGAGGCACGCCAGCAGGTTGGTGTGCCCGAGGGCTATACCAAGTCCCTCACCATCGGCGCGCAATATTCCTTGTGGCCGCGTCTGGGATTTCGCTGGATTGATACGATGCAGCGGGAAATGCCGTCGCTGAACATCCGGGCCGAGCTTGGCATGCCGGACCGGATCATGCGCTTTCTCATCGAAGGCGTGGTGCAAATTGGCCTCATGTACAGCCCGCAATTGCGGCCCGGTCTGACCGCCCACAAGTTCATCGAGGAAGACCTGGTGCTCGCGGCATCCTGGCCTGCCTCCTTCGAGGAAATCGTGCCCCACTATGTCTTCGTCGACTGGGGCCCGGAGTTCGTTCACGCCCATGCGCTTGAGTTGCCGGAGTTGACCAACCCGGGGTTGACCCTGTCGCTCGGCGCGCTGGCGGCCGAATACATCGTCTCTCGCCGGGCCGCTGCCTATCTGCCCGCCCGCTACATCAAGAAATACCTGGACGAGGGCCGCCTGCACCTGGTGGCGGACACGCCGCGCTTTCCATATCCGGTCTGGTCGATCTGGCGCGACGATCTGGACGCCGAGGTGCGGGCCAATGCCGAGGCAACGCTTGTGGCAATTCGGTCACAGATTGACGCCGAGCAAGACGCTGTCATCGCTGAGCTGCGCGATCTGAGCACCAATGACATTGTCGAAGTGCTTGGAAACGCTGAGAACGGCTTTTCAAGTGAGTAATTATTGAGTCATCATCAATTATTACGAATTTCACTTATCCATCAGCAGGTTCTATTTCCATCCCAGGCAGTGATGCCCCCGCCCATCCGGGACGGGTCACTAGATTGGGAAAGGATAGACCCATGCAAACACGTAACACTCTGGCCGCGTCGGTCCTCGCTCTCCTCGTGGCTGCGCCTGTATTCGCGCAGGGCGCCATCGTCGGCATCGAGGATCTGGACGACCGCATTGACGACATCCAGGAGGACGTCGGCGACGATCTGGCCGAAGGCGGCGACAAGGACCGCTTCGGGCCCAACCAGTACGCCCAGGGCTGGAGCGGCAGCGTGTCACTCGGGTTTTCCGGCACCACCGGCAACACGGACACTGCCGATCTCGATTTCGCGGGCCGCCTGCGCTACGGCCACGGGCTGTGGAACCACACCCTGGGCTTTGCGGGCGAATTCTCCGAAGACAATGACGTGCGCAACAAGGAAGAAATCTTCCTGACCTATGACGTGAACCGCTACTTCAATGAGCAGTTCTACGTGTTCGGCCTTGGTTCGGTGCGCTACGACGATTTCGACTCCAACCGTCTGGACGCTTTTCTGGGCTTTGGACCGGGCTACCGGGTGATCAACACCCCGACCCAGACCTGGCGGGTCCAGGCAGGCCCAGGCGTGCGCTACATCGAGGATCAGCTGCGTAACGACACCACCGAAGTGGCAGGCATCGCGGCGTCGCGCTACTACTTCGCCTTCAGCGAAACCGCGTTCCTGACCATGGACACCGACGTGCTGTTCTCGGACGCGGACACGGTGGTGACCAACGACCTCGGCGTGAACTTCAAGATCACCGACCGGCTTGCGACCCGGGTGTCCTACCGCACCGAATGGGACAGCGATCCACTGCCGGGCCTGAAGAGCACCGACAACAAGCTGGGCGTCTCGCTGGTCTACGGTTTCTGACAGGGGAGGGACCGACGAGGGTTGCCATGCCCTCGCTCACCTCGGGGCGGAGAAATCCGCCCCTTTTTTTGTCCCGCGAGTCGGGGCGTGCAGGTTGAGAGACCACCAGCCTTTCGCGTCTCGAGGCGTCTTCCCCATGGTCTTGATCTTGCGCGGGTCGTCGCCCGCGGCACCAAGCCTTGAGGCCGCTTTGGGGGTCAGGCGTTGGCGGAAGACCTCTTGGCGAACATTCGGACTCCGCGATGACCCCATTGACCTTTCCTTTTGGTGGCAATTCGTGCGAGATAGGCGGTCGAACCGCCCTTTCGCTTGCGCTCGATCATGTTGGCTATAGCGGAACCACTTTTGGAAATCGGGACAACCTTTGGTGTTCCAGCCCGACAAAACGGGTCGGAACAGGCAAAATTCGGCTGTGAATGAGCAACTGGCATGAGTGACAAGATCGTTGAAAAACAAGTGAATGAGCCCATCTGGCGCTCCGCACGCCTTTCCGTCGCACCCATGATGGATTGGACGGATCGCCATTGCCGGTACTTGCATCGGCTGCTCAGCCGCGAAACCCTGTTGTACACCGAAATGGTCACCGCTCCGGCCTTGGTGCGGGGCGGGGCGCTACATTTGCTGACATTCAACCCAGAGGAACATCCCCTGGCCTTGCAGCTGGGAGGGTCCGACCCGGTGGAGCTTGCCGAGGCGGCCCGTCTTGGTGCCGAAGCGGGCTATGATGAAATCAACCTCAATTGTGGTTGCCCGAGCGACCGCGTGCAATCCGGGGCTTTTGGCGCTGTTTTGATGCAGACACCTGAGCTGGTGGCCGATTGCGTGGCCGCGATGCGCGAGGCGGTGGACGTGGAGGTGACCGTCAAATGCCGCATCGGTGTCGATGAGCAGGACCCGGAGAAGGTGCTGCCCGACTTTCTCGAGAAAATTCGCGCAGCGGGCTGCAATCGGGTGACGATACACGCGCGCAAGGCATGGTTGCAGGGCTTGAGCCCGAAGGAAAACCGCGACATCCCTCCACTGGATTATGACCTAGTGCACCGGATGAAGGCGGCGTTTGCGGACATGCATGTCTCGATCAACGGTGGCATCGCAACCTTGGATGAAGCGCGGTCACATCTCGAGCGTGGGCTTGACGGGGTGATGATCGGCCGGGCGGCCTATCACCAGCCGGCCGATATCCTGTGTGCCGCAGATCTGCAGATCTATGGCGGCGGTCAGGTGAGCGATCCGGCCGAGGCGGTGCGCCGGATGTTGCCCTATATCGAGGCGCAACTGGCGGGCGGCGCCAAGTTGAACCAGATCACGCGGCACATGCTGGGACTGTTCGCGGGCAAGCCGGGTGCGCGGCAATGGCGCCGCACCCTGTCCGAAGGGGCCTGTCGCAGCGGGGCCGGGCCGGAGCTGGTGGAACAGGCGCTGGCTGAGGTTACCCGGCAGGCTGCGGCCTGATATCCCGGTAACCCGGTATTGGCTTGCGGGGGGGCGCTGGGGTCGCTAACCCTTTCGCAACAGACACATACGCCCGAGGTTCCGCCCGCATGACCGATCCCAACATTACTGTCGCACTCTGGCCGGAGCCGGGTCTTTTGATGCAGATGGCCGCGCTTCTGGTTGTCATTGGCGGGTTCGCGGGCGTGCTTGCGGGGTTGTTGGGCGTGGGGGGCGGCATCGTGCTGGTGCCCGCGTTTTTCTATGCCTTTCAGACGCTCGGCTACGGCAGTGACCAGCTGATGCAGATTTGTCTGGCGACCTCGCTGGCGACGATCATCGTCACGTCGCTTCGCTCGGTCATGAGCCACAACAAGAAAGGCGCCGTGGACTGGCAGATCCTGCGCGGCTGGTGGGTCGGCATTGCGCTGGGGGCGGTCGTTGGCGTGCTGGCGGCCTCGGCGCTGCGGTCTTCGGTTTTGCAGGGGGTGTTCGGCGGCCTCGCCCTTGTGATCGGTTTCTACCTGGGGTTCGGCAAGGCGGACTGGCGGCTGGCCGAGGCCATGCCCAAGGGTATTCGGCGCGTGATACTGTCGCCGGTGGTTGGCTTTCTGTCAGTTCTGATGGGAATTGGCGGCGGCAGCTTTGGCGTTCCGCTGATGACCTTGCACGGGGTCGCGGTGCACCGGGCGGTTGCCACCGCGGCGGGCTTTGGCGTGATCATCGCGGTTCCCTCCGTGGCGGGTTTCCTGCTGCTGCAGATCGATCCGGCCAATCGGCCTCCGTTGACCTTTGGCGCCGTCAACCTTCCTGCCTTCCTGATCGTGATCGCGATGACGCTGATCACCGCGCCCTGGGGCGTCAAGCTCGCCCATGCGATGGACCCCAAGCCGCTGAAGCGCCTGTTCGGGGGGTTCCTGGTACTGGTGGCGTTGAATATGCTGCGCAAGGCGCTTGGCTACTGACCGGGATCGACCGGCATCGGACGGAGGCGTGATGCAGGACGCGGATCTTCACTATCTGGATAAGGGCTGGCTGCGCTTTGGGTACGATCCGCAGCTTGCGGCCTGGGCCGAGCACGCGCTGCCGTACGGCGTTGCGGCGCTCGACGATCCGGCCTGTGCCGATTGGTTTCAGTGCGAACGGACCTGGTTCATCGGCGTGGATGCGCTGCCCAATGATACCACGGGTCGGCTGCCGGACGGCCCTCCGCTGGCCGGGGAGGCGTTGCGGTTCATTGCCGACCATCACGGCCCCTTGCCGAGCCTGCACCGCGCGCAGGTATCCTCGGTCTTTCCCGGCTATCCGCGCCCGCGTCCCGGCGAGGGAGAAGCGGCGTTCCGCTACCGCGTCAAGCGCGATGCGGCGCATGTGGACGGGGTGAAGATGTACGGCGATCACCGCCGCCGCAAGGTCGAGGAGCCGCATGCCTGGGTGCTGGGGATCCCGCTGAACGAAAGCAGCCCGGATGCGGCCCCGCTGGTGATCTGGGAGGGGAGCCACAAGATCATGCGCCGCGCCTTTGCCGCCGCGTTCGATGGGGTGTCGCTTGCGGCGTGGGCGGATGTCGATGTGACCGACGCCTATACGGCCGCCCGCGCCGAGGTGTTCGAAACCTGCCCGCGGATCACGGTGCACGCCAAGCCCGGTGAATCCTACCTGATGCACCGGCTGTGCCTGCACGGGGTTGCGCCCTGGGGCGAGGGGGCAAGCGCGCCGGAAGAGGGCCGCATGATCGCCTATTTCCGCCCGGAGCTGGCGGATTGGACGTCGGCCTGGCTGGCAGAGGGGTGATCTGACCCCGACAGGCCGACGGCGCGGATCGGATAGGTCAGCACCCCTGCCTGAATGTTTCGCGCGCGAAACATTGGGTCAGCATCCATTCCGCATGGTTGACAAGTCGTTACTTCGTCGTTTGCGGCGCTACCTGCGCTTCAGCCTTGCGCTGCGCCCGCCGCGGCGCTTGACCAATCTGCTGGCGCGGTCTGGCAGCTCGGTCATGATCTCTGCGCGCTGGCCATTGGTCATTTTCGACCAGTCGCGGATCTCGTCGATGGAGCGGTAGCAGCCGGTGCAGATGCGCGCCTCGGGGTGGACGACGCAGATCTTGATGCAGGGGGACTGGATCTCGTCCCGTTTCCAAACCTCATCCGTCATCGCTCACCCATTCTTCAAATGCCGCAGCCGGTCCAGCGCGCCCTGGAGGATATAAGAGGCCGCAACATGGTCGATCACTTCGGCACGGCGTTTGCGGGTGGTATCCGCCTCCAGCAGCGCCCGTTCCGCTGCCACGGTGCTGAGCCGTTCGTCCCAGAAGCCGATCGGCAGATCGCTGAGCTGCGCCAGGTTGCGGGCAAAGGCGCGGGTGGACTGGCAACGCGGGCCTTCTGTGCCGTCCATGTTGCGCGGCAGGCCTAAAAGGATGCCGCCGATGTCGCGTTGCTGGATGATCTCCTGCAGGCGGGCGGCGTCCAGTGTGAATTTCTTGCGCTTCACGGTTTCCAGCGGCGTCGCCACCGCGCCGATGCGGTCAGAGACGGCAACCCCGATGGTCTTGGTGCCAAGGTCCAGCCCCATCAGCGCGCTCATCGGCGGCAGGGCGGCGGCGAAGTCTTCGAATACGTCGTGGATCATTCAGCCACTCCTGCCTGTCGGGCGGTTGTCTGCAGCAGCGTCAGGGCTTCACTGTCGCTCGCAAAGACCATTTTCGCCTCATCATAGATTGCACGGGCGCGGGCGCTGTCGCCCAGAACCGACAAGGCACCGATCAGCCGCGCCCATTCCTCGGCGCTGCCGCCCTCGGTTGCCAGCCGGTCGGACAGGCGGCTGACCATGCCGCGGATCATCTCCTGACGCTCCTCGGAGCTGAGCTCTCCTGCGGCTTCCATGTCCTCGGCGCTTGGGCCGGGCAGGGGGGCAGCGTTGGATCCGCCCGGTGTGATCGGCTGGTACTGGACACCGGCGCGATAGGCCATGTCTTCAATCTGCGCCTGAATGCCTTCGACCCAGGGCGCGCCAGCGGGGCCGTCACGCAGGGTTGCGGCCCACTCGCGATAGGCAAGGTCAGGCCGCCCCAACTGCCCCAGCATCAAGCCCCAGTAGTAGCGGGCAGGTCCGTGGGTGGGATCGAGCGACAGCGCCTGTTGCAGGTCGCGTTCCGCCTCGGGGGAGACATACCCACCGGCGGCCATGATCCGGAGCTCCGCCAGTTCGGTGTAGTCGCGGGCCGTGGCCTGTGGCCCCAGAAGGTCGATTTGACGGCTTTTGGCGGCATATGCGGCGGAAAAATTGCCAAGGTTCGCTTCGTGCTGGGCGAGCAGCGCCTGCCCCTGGGCATCATCGGGACGGCTGCCTGCGGTCTGGCGCAATTGTTCGACCAGTTGCAGATAGCTCTCGTCGACCTGCGGTTTGCCCATCGCGGGCATCTCGGCCTCGGCGGCGGCCTGGGAGGGGCGGCTCTCGGCGCGTTCTGCAGCCAGTCGGATGCGGTCCCGCAAGCCAAGATCACCATAGCCGGGCGCGCCCAGATGCCAGTACAGACCCAGCGTGCCGCCCACGATCACCAGCGCCGTCACGGCGGCCATCGTGCGCGACAGACCCGATGGCTGGCTCGCGCCGTTGCGGGCCTGTTGCAGTTGGGTGTCGGCCGCGAGAATGCGGCGGGAAATTTCGGTGCGGATGCGTTCGGCGTCGTTTTGCTGGATGACGCCGCGGGCGAGATCCTTTTCAACTTCACGCAACTGCTGGCGATAGACACGCAGGTCGTAGGCTGCGGCGGGTTCGCTCTGTTCGCGGGCGCGGATGAGAATCATCGCCAGCAAAAAGGCTGCCGCGGATGCGATGAGTGCGGTGACTGTCCAGAATACCATGCCGTCTCCGTGGTTTGTTCCTCATCTATAACCGGGGACGGTGGAACAAAAGGGCCAAACTGCCGCGGCGTCTCTGCAGCTCCCCGACATGAATGTCGCAATAGCGCAGAAAGAGGACGATAAACGGCGTCGGTCAGCCATGCATTTCAGGCATACCGGCTAACAGACACGAACCATCGGATTCGCCCATGAAACGCTATTCAGTTTTTGCCGTCGCGCGGGAAGCCCTGCGCTATCACACCGGGTGGGAGCGCGCCTGGCGCTCGCCGGAGCCCAAACGCCATTATGATGTGGTCATTGTCGGCGCGGGCGGCCATGGCCTCGCGACTGCCTATTACCTGGGCAAGAATTTCGGCATCACCAATGTCGCCATCATCGAGAAGGGCTGGCTGGGGGGCGGCAACACCGGCCGCAACACCACCATCATCCGCTCGAACTACCTGCAGGATCCCTCGGCTGCGATCTACGAGAAGGCGCGCAGCCTGTATGAGACCATGTCGCAGGATCTGAACTACAACGTGATGTTCTCCCCCCGCGGCGTCATCATGCTGGCGCAGACCGAGCATGAGATCCGCGGCTACAAGCGTACCGCGCATGCGAACCAGCAGCAGGGTGTGCAGACCGAATGGATCACGCCGGAGCGTGTGAAGGAACTGGTTCCGATCATCAACCTGCACGGGCCGCGTTACCCCGTTCTGGGTGGCTTGTGGCAGGAGCGCGGTGGCACCGCGCGCCACGATGCGGTGGCCTGGGGCTATGCGCGGGCCTGTTCCGACATGGGCATGGACATCATCCAGAAATGCGAAGTCACCGGCGTGCGTGTCGAGAACGGTCGCACCGTCGGTGTGGACACCACCAAGGGCCCGATCGACTGCGACAAGCTGGGCATGGTCGTGGCCGGCAATGCCTCGGTTCTGGCAGAGCAGGCAGGCTTCCGTCTGCCGATGGAATCCGTGGCGCTGCAGGCGATGGTCTCCGAGCCGATCAAGCCCTGCATGGACGTGGTCGTGATGGCCAACACCGTGCATGGCTACATGTCGCAGTCCGACAAGGGCGAGATGGTGATCGGTGGCGGTACCGACGGGTTCAACAACTACACCCAGCGCGGCTCGTTCCATCACATCGAGGAAACCGTGCGCGCGCTGGTCGAGACCTTCCCGATGGTCAGCCGTCTCAAGATGCTGCGCCAGTGGGGTGGTATCGTCGACGTGACTGGCGACCGCTCGCCGATCATCTCGAAAACGCCGGTCGAAAACTGCTTTGTCAACTGCGGTTGGGGCACCGGCGGCTTCAAGGCGATCCCGGGGTCCGGCTGGGCGATGGCCGAGCTGATGGCCACCGGCCATTCGCCGCTGACCGAGGAGTTCTCGATGATGCGCTTCCGCGAAGGCAAGTTCATCGACGAGAGCGTTGCGGCCGGGGTGGCGCACTGATGCAGACCCGTTTGGCAAAGTCCTGCCTGCCGCAGCCGCGACAGGCAGAGACGGGGAACCTCCATGCAGGTTCGGGCGTTGTTGACCCGAATTGCAAACTGCACAGGAGGCTCTCATGTCTGACGAAATCCACAACAACTCCGGTTCTGGTTCCGGCGGCGGTATGGGCGCGCTGGCCTTCATCCTCGGCGGCGTCGTTGTCGCGCTGGCCGTCATCGGCTGGTTCGTCCTTGGCGGCGAAAACCCGGTGGATGAACCGGATCTGCGCATCGAACTGCCGGACGGCAGCGCCATCGAAGGTGAAGTCGAAGGCGCAAGCCAGTAACCATCGCGGGCACGCTGCCCGCAGTGGCGGCGTGCCGGTTTCTCCCGGTCGCACCATGCTGGCCCGTCTGGTGCGTGATACCAAAGGGTCTGCCGTCCTGCGGCAGGCCGCGGGCTCGTCCCGACATCCGATGAACCGTTCAACCGGTGCCGCGTCTGCGGACCGGGCCGCGCTTGCGCGCCAGGCCCGCTCCACGCCTCGTGGCCCTGGACTGGGCGCTGTTGTTTCCCTCACCATGGAGCACGCACAATGCTGATCCTTGAATGCCCTTATTGCGGTGTCAAAGCCGAAGAAACCGAACTGGCCGCAGGCGGCGAGGCGCATCTGAAGCGCTATGGCCCCGGCTCCTCGGATGATGAGTTCCATGATTACCTGTTCATGCGCGAAAACCCCAAGGGGGTGCATTTCGAGCGTTGGCGCCACGCCAACGGCTGCGGCAAGTGGTTCCACGCGGCCCGCTGCACGATGACGCTGGAGGTGTTCGGCACCTATCCCGCCCAGACCACCGAGCCGCCGCAGGAGATCTGTGACAAGATCACCGCCAAGCGTCCCGGCTGGAGCTGGCGCGAATTCTCCGACGGCCGCAAATCTTCTGCCGCCTGACAAAACAATCTGACATTCCTCTGAAGGATCAGCAAATATGAGCACGCGTCTTGCCAAGCATGGCCGGCTGATCGACCGCTCCAAACAGATCGACTTTACCTTCAACGGCAAGACCATGAAGGGTTACGCCGGCGATACGCTCGCGTCCGCCCTGCTGGCCAACGGCCAGGTCATGATGGGCCGTTCGTTCAAGTATCACCGCCCGCGCGGCGTGGTGGCATCCGGTGCCGAAGAGCCCAATGCCCTGATGCAGCTGGGCACCGGCGACCGCTATGAGCCGAACCAGCGCGCGACCACGACCGAGCTGTTCTCGGGCCTGCAGGCGCAGTCGCAGAACCACTGGCCCAGCCTCGAGTTCGACGTTCTGTCGATCAACAACAAGCTGTCGCGGTTCCTCACCGCAGGCTTCTACTACAAGATGTTCATCCACCCGCGTCCGCTGTGGAAACACGTCTATGAGCCGATCATCCGCAAATCCGCGGGCCTCGGTGCCGCGCCGGATGCGGAGTTGAAAGACGCTGACACCTACGAGCATTTCTACTTCTTCGCAGATGTGCTGGTCATCGGCGGCGGCGTTGCCGGCCTGCAGGCGGCCAAGGCGGCGGCGGCTTCGGGCGCCAAGGTGCTCGTGCTCGAACAGAACAGCTACTGGGGTGGCCGCGCGCCGGTCGATGGCGGCACCATCGACGATGAGGCCCCCGAGGCCTGGATCGAGAAGACCCTGGGTGAGCTGCGCGCCATGGATAACGTCACCCTGCGCGACCGCTGCATGGGGTCCGGCGTCTATGACCACGGCTATGCCCTGGGCTATGAGCGTCTGACCGATCATGCGCCCGGCCAAGGTGGTCCGCGCCACCGTCTGTGGCGGATCCGCGCCAGCCAGATCGTTACGGCGACTGGGGCGATCGAACGGCCCTTGTCCTTCGCTGGCAATGACGTGCCGGGCGTGATGCTGGCCGGAGCGATGCGGGACTACGTGGTGAACTGGGGTGTCAAACCCGGAGAGCGCGTGGTCGTGGCCACCAACAACGATGACGCCTATCGCACCGCGCTGGTGCTGCATGACGCAGGCGTCGAAGTGGTGCGCGTGGTCGACACCCGCGAGACCGGCGGCGGCGCGCTGATGGAAGCGGTGCGCGAAAAAGGCATCCGGGTTGAACTGGGTCGGGCCATCGCCAAGGTCAAGGATGGCAAATCCGTCACCGAGGTCGCGATCTGCGCGCAGAACGGCGAAGGTGGTGCGCGCGAAATCGTGCAGGCCGACGCGGTTGCGATGTCCGGCGGCTGGTCGCCGGTGGTTCACCTCTGGTCCCACTGCGGTGGCAAGCTGATCTGGGACGAAGTCACCGCCAGCTTCCGCCCCGATCCCGAGCGCCCGCCGCTGGGTGACAAGGGGCAGGGCTTCGTGGTGCCTGCGGGGGCCGCCAACGGCGAGTTCGGCCTGGCCGCGCTGCTGGAGGACGCCGCTGCGGCGGGGGCAAAAGCGGCCGAGGCTGCAGGGTTCCCCGCGACGACCGTGGCTGCGGCCAAGGGCGAGTCGGTGGCCGAATCCCAGACGGAAGCCGTCTGGCTGATGCCTGCAAAGGCCGACGTCAAACTGCGCATGAAGTCCTGGCTCGACTACCAGAACGACGTGAAGGTGTCGGACGTGCAACTGGCAGCCCGCGAAGGCTACGAGAGCGTCGAGCACACCAAGCGTTACACCACGCTGGGTATGGCGACGGACCAGGGCAAGCTGTCCAACATCAATGGTCTTGCGATCCTGGCCGACAGTCTGAATGCGGAGATCCCGCAGGTCGGGACCACCACGTTCCGCCCGCCGTACCATCCGATCTCGCTCGGCGCGATCGCTGGCGAAGCGCGCGGCGAGATCTTCCAGCCGATCCGCAAGACGCCGATGTACGATTGGCACGATCGCAACGGCGCGGATTGGGAACCTGTAGGCCAGTGGCGACGTCCCTTTGCCTACCTGCGCGACGGTGAAGACCGTCATGCCGCGGTCAATCGCGAGGTAAAGAACACCCGCGAGAACCTCGGCCTGCTGGATGCCTCGACGCTGGGCAAGCTGATCGTCAAAGGCCCGGACGCAGGCAAGTTCCTCGACATGATGTACACGAACATGATGTCGACGCTGAAGATCGGCAAATGCCGCTATGGCCTGATGTGCTCGGAAAACGGGTTCCTGATGGACGACGGCGTGGTGGCCCGCATCGACGAGGACACCTGGCTGTGCCACACCACCACCGGCGGCGCCGAGCACATCCATGGCTGGATGGAAGAATGGCTGCAGACCGAATGGTGGGACTGGAAGGTCTATGTCGCCAACGTGACCGAGCAATACGCCCAAATCGCCGTGGTCGGCCCAAACGCCCGCAAGGTGCTGGAAAAGCTGAACGCGCAGGCGGGTGGCGGCATGGATATCAGCCGCGAGGCGCTGCCGTTCATGGAATGGCGTGATGGTCAGATCGGCGGCTTTGATGCACGCGCCTACCGGATCTCCTTCTCGGGGGAGCTGTCTTACGAGATCGCGGTTGCGGCTTCGGAAGGTCAGGCATTCTGGGATGCGCTGATGGAAGCGGGCAAGGAATTCGGCGTCATGCCCTATGGCACCGAGACCCTGCACATCCTGCGGGCCGAGAAGGGCTTCATCATGATCGGGGACGAGACCGACGGCACCGTGATCCCGCAGGATCTGGGCCTGAACTGGGCGCTCTCCAAGAAGAAGGAAGACTACCTGGGCAAACGGGCGCAACAGCGGTCGCACATGGTGGACCCGGATCGCTGGCAACTGGTGGGCCTGGAGACCGTGGACGGTTCTGTGCTGCCCGATGGCGCCTATGCGGTGGGTGAAGGCGTCAATGCCAACGGCCAGCGCAACATGATCGGACGCGTGACCTCGACCTATCATTCGGCAACGCTGGGCCGCGGTATCGCCATGGGGCTGGTCAAGCATGGCCCCAAGCGCATGGGCGAGGTGATTGAGTTCCCTGGCACCGATGGCAAGACCTACAAGGCCAAGATCGTTGATCCGGTCTTCTACGACAAGGAAGGGGAAAAGCAGAATGTCTAAGGCTGTTTCCGAACTGAACGGTGCCCGTTACGCAGGTCTGGCGGAAGTCGCTGACGCTGGTTTGCGTGGGATGATTACGCTGCGCGGCGATCTGGACTCTGCGGTGCTGAAGTCGGCCGTGCAGGCCGCGACTGGCGCTGGGATGCCGGGGATCGGGCGGATCTCCGTTGCGGCAGATGGCGCCGTGGCGTGGATGTCGCCGGACGAACTGCTGCTCCTCGTTCCCTACGAAGAGGCCGACGCGAAACTCGCCGCGTTGCAGGCGGCGCTGGCCGGAGAACATGCACTCGCCGTCAACGTTTCGGACGCACGGACCTACCTGCGTCTGTCCGGCGAGGGCGCGCGCGAGGTGCTGGCCAAGGTCAGCCCGGTCGATCTGGACCCGGCGGCTTTTGGTCCGGGCCAATTCCGCCGCTCGCGGCTGGCCCAGGTGGCAGGTGCCTTCTGGATGGAAGAGGATGGAAGCTTTGGCATCATCTGCTTCCGCTCGGTTGGGGAGTATGTTTTCAAATTGCTGAAGACAGCCGCCCATCCGCAGAGCAAGGTTGGCGTCTATTAACATTGTTACTCGCTTTCTGCTTGTGACGTGATACTGCGTCAATTACGGTGCGCGACAGGGATGTCGGGCACCGTTTTTCATTGGTCGGCATTCTGCCCCTGTTGGGGGAAATATTTGATCCTGGGCGCAGATCCGGGGTCCAAAAAAATTGAGCATAGTGAATTGGGGAGGACCAGATGCGAGCGTCGGCATGTGCGGTATTGGCGTCGGCTTGCTCACTTGTGTTTACCAGTGCCTTTGCCAGCGCCACGTATGATTGCGCGGTGACACCTTTGTCTCGTTCCAGCTGGATGCCGCAGAATTACAAGATCGAGTTCGCCCGCGGGTTCGTGCAGGCAAAGGTCGTCGACACGGTGATGGATCGTATCGAGACGGCAATCGTGCGCCACCGAAGCCCGCGCTCTCTGGTGCTGACATGGAACGCGGCCATGCATGAGCCAGTCGACGACGACATCGACGGCGACGCTGTCGGCTCACGTCGGTTTCGGGTCGTGCTCAATGTCGACAATCTGAAGATGAGCGTGGTTGTTGCGCCTAGTCACTCTGTCAACAAATTGGTGCGGGGGGCCGGGCGGTGCTACCGGGTGCAGTCGCGGCGCTACAGCCCATACCCGCTGTATATTCAAGGACAAATCTGAAGAACCTGCCCGACCTGCGCGCAATCTCCGGGTTCCTGCGGTGGAGCTGGGCGGGGCTGGCGAAAAGAAGGAAATTGGAAACAATATGAAGAAACTGATGTTTGCCGCCATTGCGATGATGTGCGCCGGAACCGGGGCCCATGCGGTCGTTCAGAACTATGACTGCACTGTCAAAAGCATCGAACAGCATGGCTGGATGCCCGACCGCGTGCAGCTGTCCTTCGACCCAGAGACCGGAAAGGCGCGGGCATATGATGGGTTTATCCATCACGCGCACGAGAAGCCGATTGATGTGAAGTTCAAAACGGTGCGCGGCAAGTACCGGATGAACTGGAGACTGCAATTGCCGAGCCGGGGCTCGGGAAAATTGCGCGTGAACTATACCGCGACGCTGACACCCGGCAGCAATGAGCTTCAACTGAAAGCGTCGTTTCCGATGAACAATGCGGCCAACTTGCCGCGCGGTGTCGGTCGTTGCCAGGAAGTCAAGGGCCGGTCTCTCTACTGATTGCGCAGATGGAATGCAGGAATTCACACAGCTGCTCTTGACCTGCTCAACTATGAATCGCATGTATCTGCTCAGCAACGCAAACTTTAATGACAGGGGGCCCAAATGGCTTTTGAACTTCCCGATCTTCCCTACGCTCATGACGCGCTGGCCGACAAAGGCATGTCCGCGGAAACCCTGGAATACCACCACGACCTGCACCACAAGGCCTATGTCGACAACGGCAACAAGCTGATCGCCGGCACCGAGTGGGAAGGCAAGTCGCTGGAAGAGATCATCACCGGCACCTACGACAAGAACGCCGTTGCGCAAAACGGTATCTTCAACAACATCTCGCAGCTCTGGAACCACAACCAGTTCTGGGAAATGATGGGCCCGGGCGAAAGCAAGATGCCCGGCGAGCTGGAAAAGGCACTGGTTGAGAACTTCGGCTCGGTCGACAAATTCAAAGAGGAATTTTCCGCAGCAGGTGCCGGCCAGTTCGGTTCCGGCTGGGCCTGGCTGGTGAAGAACGCCGATGGCTCGCTGGCGGTAACCAAGACCGAGAACGGCGTCAACCCGCTGTGCTTCGGCCAGACCGCGCTTCTGGGCTGCGACGTATGGGAGCACTCCTACTACATCGACTTCCGCAACAAGCGTCCGGCCTACCTGACCAACTTCCTGGACAACCTGGTGAACTGGGAAAACGTGGCCTCCCGCCTGGGCTGAGGTCACATTCCTCCCGCCCACCTCCGTCGCCGGGGGCAGGGCTGACACAGTCGCCCGCGCAGCCTTGGCTGCGCGGGCTTTTTCTTGCCCGACAGGAACCCGGCCCAGCTCGTCCGCGTTGACTCCCTACATGTTGAAACGATGGAGGTTGCGATGGCTGAACGTAAAAGATCCAAGGACGGGCACCGCGAGACCGAAGAGATCCCGGGCGCACAGGGCACGATTTCCCAACAGGGACGGATCGGCGGCGACCTGCAGCGCGACATTGCTTCCGAAGACGAACTGAAGCGATCGAAATCGCGACCTGCGGGGAAAACCCGCGTCACCAAGTCGAAAGAGCAGGAGTAACACCATGGTCATGCTGAAGAAAGGCACCTGGGTTCTTGTCGCTGACAGTGAGAAAGCACTGTTTCTGGAAAATGTGACCGACACGCAGGACCCGCACCTGAAGGTGCGGCGCAAGGATGAGCAGGACAACCCGTCCGACCGCGAGCAATCGGCCAACCGCCCGGGACGGTTCAACGACGGTCCCAGTGTGCACCGTTCGGCCGTGGATGACACTGACTGGCACGAGCTGGCCAAGGAGCGTTTTGCATCCGACCTTGCGGACCGCCTCTATAAGCTGGCGCACAAGGGCGAGTTTGAACAACTGGTGCTGGTCGCGGCCCCCGAGGTTCTGGGCGAGCTGCGCAAGAACCTGCACCAGGAGGTGTCGGACAAGGTGATTGGCGAGGTCGCGAAGAACCTGACCAACCATGAAACCAGCAAGATTGAACAAATGGTCAAAGAGGCGATTTCGGATCTCTGATGGCCGAGCCGGGGACTTGACCATCGCCCCTGTCCGGTGTCTGTCATGGCAGGCACGGGGCAGGGGCAGAACATGCGCGAAACACACAAGGGCGTCTTGGCGATGATCGCCGCCTGTACGGTCTGGGGACTGTCGGGCATCTATTACAAGGCGCTGTCGCATATTCCGCCGGAACAGGTGCTGTCGCACCGCGCGGTCTGGTCGTTTATCTTCTTTGCCCTGGTCCTGATGCTGCAGGGGCGGTTGCGCGAGCTGGCCGCCGCCTTTGCCGAGCGGCGCAATGCGCTGCTCTTGGTCTGCGCCACGGTGATGATCTCGCTGAACTGGTTCATCTTCATCTTTTCGGTGCAGTCTGGCTATGCTACCGAGGCGAGCCTGGGCTATTACGTATTCCCGCTGCTGAGCGTGCTTTTGGGGCGGCTGCTTTTCGGGGAGCGTCTGGCAACGGTCCAGCTGGTTGCCGTGGCGCTGGCAGGGCTTGCGGTGGCGCTGCTGTCCTTCGGGCTGGGGGCCGCGCCCTGGATTCCACTGGCGCTGGCTGTCAGCTTTTCCCTCTATGGAGTTGCAAAGAAACAGCTTCTTCTGGGGCCGGTGGTCTCTGTCACGGCTGAGGTCCTGCTGCTGCTGCCGCTGGCGCTGCCGCTGATCTGGCTGACCGACGGCGGCGGTTTTCTGGGCGGCACGCGTGATGCCGCGATGCTGGCGTTCTCGGGCCTGCTGACCGGGCTGCCGCTGATCCTGTTCGGCTATGCCGCGCGGCGGGTGCAGCTGGGCACCGTCGGGGTGCTGCAGTACCTGAACCCGACACTGCAATTCCTGGTGGCGGTGCTGATCTTTGCCGAGCCCTTCAGCCCGTGGCACGCCGCCTCCTTTGTGCTGATCTGGAGCGCGGTTGCGGTGTTCTCGATGTCGGCGCTGCGTCAGGAGCGCGCGTCGCGCAGGGCGGCAATGGCAGCCACCGGCGTGTCGGCCCAGATCAGGTAGTCCGCGGTCTCCGGTCCGGCAAACCCCTGTTCGGTGACCTGCCGAAGCAGCGCCCGCAGCGGATCCCAGTAGCCATTGGTGTTCAGCACGACAATCGGCTTGCCGTGCAGCCCCAGCTGCCGCCAAGTCAGCGCTTCGAACAATTCGTCCAGCGATCCGGCACCGCCGGGCAGCAGCAGGATGGCATCGGCGTTCCACAGCATGACTTTCTTGCGCTCATGCATGGTCTCCGTCACGACATAGGTGGACAGATCGCTTTTACCGACCTCTCGGCGGACCAGGTGCTCGGGAATGACGCCAAAGGTGCGCCCACCCGCAGCCTGTGCGGCGCGCGCGACTTCGCCCATCAGGCCGACATCGCCGGCACCGTAAACCAGCTGCAGCCCTTGCTGGGCCAGCAAGGTGCCGGTTTCCCGCGCGGCCTCGGCATAGGCTGGATCCGCACCGTGGCGCGACCCGCAGTAGACGCAGACGGATTTGATGCTCATTGGCCAGCCTTTCTGTGGAATTTCAAAGCGAAACGAAATTGGTGTTTTGACCAGTGATAGCGAGGTTGCTAGGTTTGCTCAACTAAGCGGAAGGGAACATTCCGCAAACGTCGAAGGGATCGAAATGGCGGATGGAACTGGAAGCAGGAGCCTCGGGGCTCTGACCATTGGAGGTATTGTCGGAACGGCGGTCGTCGTTGGCGGTGTCGTGCTGTATCAGCTTGGCGTGTTCTCGATACATGGCCCGGATGCGGTCAACACGCCGCGGCAGGAGGCCGACCGCAACACCCAGAGCGCCGATTTTGACGGCGCTGGCGATGAATCCGGTCAGCCCTTGCAGAACCGTTCCAGCCAAGAGACCGCGGTCGCAGAAGAACAACCGGCGCAGAGTACAGGACAGGAACTGGCGGAAACAGACGCCCCGCAAGCCGGTGATCAGGATCAAGGCGGGTCCCAAGCCGTTGCCCCGGAGAGCGGAGATGTCTCGGCGGCGGAACATGAAGATATTGCTGCAAGCATCGATTCTGAAAGGATAAATCCAGATCCTGAAGGTGCGTCTTCGATCGCTGGCGACGCAGCCGCGTCGGGAGAACCCGAGATGGATGGGGCGAAAACGGAAGGGGATCGCCCGGCAGAACTCGCAGTTGAGGTGGTAACGGAGGACGGCGCGGACAGTGCTGCCTCGGGCACGGAGGACACCACGGCGGCTGGGGAGGCACAAGATGGTGTGCTTGTGGCGCCGTCGCTGGACCTGGTGCGGGTGGACCGTGATGGGTCCGTGGTGATTGCCGGTCAGGCACAGGGCGGCGTGCAGTTGACCGTGCTGGTTGACGGCGCGCCACTGGAGCAACTGGAAGTGCCTGCCGGGGGCGAGTTCGCGGTGCTGACCACGATCACACCGAGCGATACACCCCGGGTGATTTCCCTGCTCGCTGAACATGCAGGAAAGAAGATCGCCTCGGCCGAGAGTTTCATTCTTGCCCCGGCCGACCAGATCGTCGCCGCGGGCACGCCGGAGGCGGAGCAACAGTCGCCTGCTGGAGATAGTGAGGGCACGGCCTCGGTCACCGAGGAGACTGTCGCAAGTCTGTCCGAGGGTAATCAGGACGTGGACGAACAGGGGGCGGACCTCATGGGCTCGCAACCCGAGGCGACTGGGCGCGCAACGTCCGAGGGGCAGAGCAGTCCTGAGGATGCCACGCCTGCCACTTCGGGGGCAGACCAGCAGCCGGGGCAGGCGGTCGCGGTGTTGCGTGCCGATCAGGACGGGGTCGAGGTCGTACAGCCCGCCATACCCGCCGATCCCGAGCTCAGCGATGAGGTCGCGCTGGATGCGATCAGCTACAATGGGACCGGTGGCGTGGAACTCTCGGGGCGCGCGCGGCCGCAGTCGCGGGTCCGGATCTATGTGGACAACCGGGCCGTCGCCGAGCTGGAAGCTGCGGAAGATGGTCGCTGGAGTGGACGGCTGGAAGGTGTGTCTCCCGGGATCTACACCCTTCGGCTGGATGAGGTTGAGGTCGCGACTGGTTCTGTCGTGAGCCGTCTGGAAACCCCGTTCAAGCGGGAAGCCCCGGAAGCCTTGCCGACGCCAACCGGCGATCCTGCCCCGGATGCGGCTGCGCCGCTGGTGCGGGCTGTCACGGTCCAGAAGGGCGACACATTGTGGGCGATTTCTCAGCAGCGCTATGGCAGCGGGTTTCTGTATGTCCGCGTGTTCGAAGCCAACCGGGAAGCCATTCGCGATCCTGATCTGATCTATCCGGGGCAGGTCTTTACGATCCCCGAGTGATTTCCCCCTGCGTCTGTCGGCACGCGCGTTGATCCGCCTCTCGCGGTTTTGCGGGAAAAGCATTAATCGTGCCGGTTCAGACACCCTAGCCCGCCTTCGCCAGGAGCAGCCATGAGCCAGACCGAGCAAGCCGCCGCGCCATCGTCTTCCACCGCAATCGCAAGGGCCGAACGGCGTTCCGGTCTGCGCACCTTGCGGAAAGTGGGACCGTACCTTTGGCCGCGCGGCAATCGGGGCGTCAAGCTGCGGGTGGTGCTGGCTCTGGCGGTTCTGGTGCTGGCCAAGATCATCGCTGTTTACACGCCGATGCTGTACAAGGGGGCGGTCGATACCCTGGCCGGGGAAGGCGTGCCCCCGCTTGCGCTGGGGGCCGTTGGGCTGACCGTGGCATATGGCGTGGCACGGATCCTCACCACTGGTTTCCAGCAATTGCGCGATGCGGTGTTCGCCCCTGTCGGCCAGCGCGCGCTGCGTCGGCTGGCGCTGGAGACCTTTACCCATATCCACCGCCTGTCGATGCGCTACCACATCACGCGCAAGACCGGTGGTCTGAGCCGGATCATCGAGCGCGGCGTGAAGGGCGTCGAGTTCCTGCTGCGGTTCATGCTGTTTTCCATCGGGCCGCTGATCCTGGAGCTGTCCCTGGTGGCGGTCATTCTGACAGTCTTGTTCGATGCGCGCTATCTTGCCGTGGTGGCCGGGACCATCGCGCTCTATGTCTGGTTCACCTTCGCTGTCACCGAGTGGCGGGTGAAGCTGCGGCGGGAGATGAACCAGCAGGATACCGACGCCAATCAAAAGGCCATCGACAGCCTGCTGAACTATGAAACCGTGAAGTATTTCGTGGCCGAAGAGCGTGAGGCCGCGCGCTATGACAGCGCGATGAAGGCCTATGCGCAGGCGGCACTGAAGACAGCCTACTCGCTGGCCTTTCTCAACTTCGGCCAAAGCGTCATCATCACTGCGGGCCTTGTCGGCGTGATGGTCATGGCGGCTATCGGCGTGCAGCAGGGCGGATTGACGGTGGGCGATTTCGTCATGGTCAACGCCTACATGATCCAGATCACCGTGCCGCTCAATTTCCTGGGCACGGTATACCGGGAAATCCGTCAGAGCCTCGTCGACATGGGGGAAATGTTCGACCTTCTGGGGCAGCCAGCGGATGTCAGTGATCGTCCCGGAGCAACTGAGCTGAAGGTCTCGGGTGGCCGGGTCACTTTGGACAATGTGCGGTTTTCCTACGAGCCGGACCGGGAGATCCTGAAAGGGATTTCACTCGACGTGGAGCCGGGCCAGACCGTGGCAATCGTCGGCTCCACCGGATCGGGAAAATCGACCATCGGTCGGCTGTTGTTCCGTTTCTACGATGTCCGCGGCGGCGCGCTGTGCATCGATGGTCAGGATGTTCGCGATGTGACGCAGAAAAGCCTGCATCAGGCGATTGGCGTCGTGCCGCAGGACACGGTGCTGTTCAATGACACCATCCGCTACAATATCGCCTATGGCCGCGAAGGCGCCACGCAGGAGGAGATCGAGCAGGCGGCGCGGGACGCCCAGATCCATGACTTCATAGCGGCCTTGCCCGATGGCTATGACACCCAGGTGGGCGAGCGCGGCCTGAAGCTGTCTGGCGGCGAGAAACAGCGGGTTGGTATTGCGCGGACCCTGTTGAAGAACCCGCCGATCCTTCTTCTGGACGAGGCGACCTCGGCGCTGGACAGCGATACCGAGCAGGAAATCCAGGGGGCGCTGGCGCGTGCCGGGCAAGGGCGCACGGTGATTACCATTGCCCATCGCCTGTCCACGATCGCTGACGCTGACCGTATTGTCGTTCTGGAGCAGGGCGAGATTGCCGAAACCGGCACCCATCAGGAGCTTCTGGCCCGCCAGGGGCGCTATGCCCGGCTGTGGCAACGACAGCAATCGGATCAAGACAGCGCTTGATGGCCGTCACGGTCTGTTTTGGCACTTGAGAAAAAGTTCCCTGAAAAACGCCTGTCCGCGTCCGGGATGAGGCGTATGGCGGAAACCTGCAAGATGCACACCTCAGGTTGAGCGGAGAAAGGTTCAAGCGGATCGCTGGGGCGGCTTTGCGCTCAGCCCCGGGCCGGGTTTGGGCGAGCGGACGCCGGAAATTTGCTGTTCCGCGCTGGCATCTGGCGTGGAGCGCGGCCTCCACTTACCTCTGTTCATGGCTCACGGGAGAAACCGTGGGTCTGGAAAAAATGAACAGAATGAATGGAGTATCTCAAATGAAGTCCTTTGCACTGACGGCTGCTGCCGTGACCGCGCTTGCTGCTTCCCCTCTGGCTGCGCTGGATCTTGATGGCGCAACGGATATGGATGGCGACGGCTCCTACTCGCTGGATGAGCTGCAGGTTGTCTACCCTGAATTGAGCGCCGAAACCTTTGCCACCATCGATGCCGACGCTGATGGCGAGGCAACCGAGGACGAAGTGCAGGCCGCGGTGGATGCGGGCCTGCTGACCAAGGAAGGCTGATTCTCGTGACTTTCTTTGGCGCGCGAGGGCTTCGCGCGCCGTCCTCTCACACAGATGAAAACGGAGTGTACAAGATGAAGACTTTTGCCCTGACCGCCGCCGCCCTGACCGCACTTGCCGCTGCACCGGTTGCCGCGCTGGACCTGAACACCGGCGTCAGCGTTGGAATCGGCGCAGAGGCCGATGTGGACGGCAATGGCACCTTCTCGATGGAGGAGCTGCAGGCCGCCTATCCCGAGCTGGACGCGGAAACCTTTGCCGCGATTGATGCCAACGCGGACGGCGAGGCCGACGAAGAAGAAGTTCAGGCGGCCGTGAACGCCGGCGTTCTGGCGAAATCTGGGTAACGCCGGGGACGCATCTTTGGCCTGACCCCGTTCAGGACAGGTCGGCTCTGGACCTCCCCCAAGCAAGAGCCTCGAGACCAACTGTACGTTTCCCCCCAAACGGGTGAGGCCGAGATGCCATGGACTGGCCCCGTCTAGATGACGGGGCCAGTTTGTTAGGGCAGCCTATTCAGCGGCGCGCAGGTCGCCACCGGCTGAGGGCGCTTGCGAGGGGGTCTGGGGATCGGAGGTCGTCGCATCGGTGTCGTCGTCTTCCCACAGAACCTCGGTGCTCGGCAGGGTCCGGGCCTTTTTGAAGAGGCGCGAATCCTGTGCGATGCGGCTTGAGCGGCCACGGGTAATCCGGGACAGCACCCGCCCGAGGGCGTGCATGTAGGTCGACAGCCAGACCCGGATCGCCAGCAAGGACGGGGTCACCACCAGCGTCAGTACGGTGGCAATGCCAAGACCAAAGACCACAGCAGTCGCCAGCTGCTTCCACCACAGCGCCGTGGGGCTGTCGATGGAGTAACCGCCGTCGATGAAGTCGAGGCTGACGCCGAACATCATCGGGGTCAGGCCCGCCATTGTGGTGATGGTGGTCAGCAGTACCGGTCGGATGCGGGCTTCGGCGGTGCGGATGATCGCCTCGATCCGGGGCATCTTCTGGCTGAACTCCTGGTAGGTGTCGATCAGCACGATGTTGTTGTTCACCACGATCCCCGCCAGCGCCACGATGCCAGTGCCGGTCATGATAATCGAGAAGGGCTGCTGCATCACCATCATGCCGATGAGCACGCCGGTGGTGGACAGCACCACTGCCAGAAGCACCAGAACCGAGTTGTAGAAGCTGTTGAACTGGGCCAGCAGGATCACGAACATCAGCGCCAGCGCCCCGGCAAAGGCCTTGGACAGGAAGGCACCGGATTCCTCCTGCTCCTCCTGATCGCCGGTCCATTCCCAGCTGATGCTGCGCGGCAGCGGGTCGGTTTCCAGCCATTCGGTCAGCACCGAGATCCGCTCGTTCGGGTTCACCGGGCTGATCTTTGCACCATCGTCGAGGGCGGCCTGCAGCGCCTCTATGCTGTCGGCTCCGGTGAGCTGCACCAGCTGCAGTCGCTTGCCATTGGAGCCGACGATGGTATCGGATGCCGCAGGGGCGCCTTCCGGCAGCTCCCGCAGAACCGCCAGGCGGGTCGCTTCACCGCTGTCAGGGTCAGTAGCGACAACCTTGCTCAGGCCCAGCTCAACATCCGCTTTCACGTCGTAGTAACGTTCCTGCTCGATGCGGCTGATCTTGGCGAGTTTCGGAACCGGTTTGCGCGTGACGAAGTTCGACAGCGGCACAAGCCCGTCGGCGGTGCGCACCTTGAGCGTGTCGAGGGTGGAGAGCACCCGGTCTTCTTTGGGCAGGCGGACGCGGATCTCGATTTCTTCGTCCGAGCTGTCGACGCGCATGGTGTCCAACAGGATACCGCGGGTGACCAGTTGCACCATCGCGCCCACGGTCGCCACATCGGCGCCATAACGGCCGGCCTTCTCGACATCGACGTCGATCTGCCAGTCGATGCCGGGCAGCGGCAGGCTGTCTTCGATCAGGATCAGGCCCGGGGTTTTGGCGAATTGCTCGCGCGCGGCGATTGTGGCGGCGGTCAGGTCGTCCCAGCTGTCACCGCGCAGACGCAGGTGAACAGGCTTGCCGCTTGCCGGTCCCTGGGCGAGCGATCTGACTTCGACCTCAAAACCGGGCAGGGCGGCGAGTTGGCTGTTCAGCTCGTCAATGACGGTATTGCCATCGTATTCCTGCGCGATCACCTTCTTCTCAAGGCCGAGGTTCTCGCTCAGCCAGCGGCCAAACCAGCCATCCATGGGTTCGGTCTCGGTGGGACGATCTTCCCACGGGATGATCTCGAACTGGACCTGACCAACAGTGTCCGGCGGGATCGAAGCGCCCGAGCTGTCCGTGTTTAGGCCGCCGTCACCTGCAAAGGAGAAAACATTGATCACAGCGTGGTGGTTCAGGATGACCTGCTCGGTCGCACGGACGAGGGCATCCTTTTCCTGAAGCGAAATGTTGCCGCGGGCCCGAACATAGGCTGTCGCCTGTTCGGGTTCCGATTCCACAAAGAATTCAACGCCATAGTTGTTCTCGCTGAACATCGAGAACACCGTCATGATGCCAAAGCCGACGGCGGCGATGGTCACCACCGGCATGACGGGATTGCCGGCGATGAATTTGATGAAATGGCCAAACGGGGAATGGTGGTAGCCGGTTCTGACTTCCCGTTCTTCGCGTTCGATCTTAACCGCGCTGAGGGTGATCGAGGCGGCAAACGCGCTGAGGGCAAAGACCAGCGCACCAAACACCACCGGGCCGATCCCGGCGGCATCAGCGCCAAGCAGATAGCCCGGGTTCAGCATCTGCATCGCACCGGCAAACATGCCCCACATGGGAAGCGGCACAAGGGCGGCGCGCAGCCACCAGGGGGCGACCATGCGCAGGGTGCGGGACGCGCCTTCGAAGGTCCGGCTGATGCGGCCGGTCACACCGCCCATCACCGGCAGGTAGATCAGCGCCACCACCAGCGAGGCCGACAGAACGAAGATCAGGGTCACCGGCAGCATGCCCATGAATTCACCCGGCACGCCGGGCCAGAACAGCATCGGCAGGAAGGCGCAGAGGGTGGTCGCGGTGGAGGACACGATCGGCCAGAACATCCGCTGCGCTGCCTCGACATAGGCGTGCATCGGGCCGGTGCCTTCCTTGATCCGCTTGTCGGCGTATTCCACCACCACGATGGCGCCATCGACCAGCATGCCGACGGCAAGGATCAGGCCGAACATCACGATGTTGGAGATCGAAATCCCCATCAGCGCCAGAAGGGCAAAACACAATAGGAAGGAGGTCGGAATGGCAAACCCGACCAACAGCGCGGCACGGCTGCCAAGCGCCGACAGCACCACGATCATCACCAGCGCGATGGCGGTCAGCACCGAGCCCTCCAGCTGGCTGACCATGGAGCCGACCACGCGGCTCTGGTCGTTGGAGGTGCCCACCGTCACCGCAGCCTGCAGTTCCGGCGGCCACTTCGACTTGGAGACCTCCAGCGTTTCCTTCACCAGGTTGACGGTGTCGATCAGGTTGTAGCCCTTGCGTTTGACCACCTGCAGCGCCACCGTGTCTTCGCCGTTGAAACGGGCGGTGCCTTCGCGGTCCTCGAAGGTGAAATTGATCTGGGCCAATTCGCCAAGCGTCACCACCCGGTCGCCATTGGTCTTCACCGGCAACTGGTAGATATCCTGAACATCATCAAAGGACGACGGGATCTTCACTGCAAAGGAGCCCTGGGCGGTGTCGACTTCGCCCGCGGCAATCAGCTGATTGTTGTTCTGCACAACGTTGATCAGCTCAAGAGCCGTGACGTTATAGGCCTCGAGCCGCAACGGGTCGATCAACACTTCGACCATTTCGTCCCGATTACCGGCGATCCCTGCCTCCAGAACGGCGTCGAGGGCCTCAAGGTCATCCTGCAGGTCCTTGGCGATGCGCGCCATGGTCCGTTCCGGCACCGCCCCTGTCAGGTTCACGATGACGATCGGGAATTCCGAGAAGTTGATCTCGTTGATGGTGTATTTCTCGGCGCCCTCGGGGAACTCGGCCTCGGCCTTGTCCATCGCGTCGCGCACATCCGCCATCACCGCGGTCTTGTCCCAGCCGAACTCGAACTCCAGCGCCACACCGGCATAGCCCTCGGCGGCGGTGGAGGTCATCTTGTCGAGCCCGTCGAGGTCGGCAAGCTCGGTTTCCATCACCTTGACCAGCAAGGTTTCTGAATCCTCGGCGGAAATGCCGGGGAAGGGGACCGAGATGAACAGAGCCGGAATTTCGATGTCCGGCTCGCCTTCCTTGGGGAGCATGGAATAGGCAAACCCGCCCACCAGGAGCGAGATTGCGATGAATGCAAGAACCATCCGGGCCCGATTGGCGGCCCAGCCTACGATACCGGTCACTGGTCAGCCTCCCGATATGTGGCTGCCACGGGTACGCCTTCGGTTACGAAATCCTGCCCGACCACGATGATGTCGGCTTCTGCTGGCAGCCCGCCCAGCCAGACGCCGTCAGCCTCGTCTCGCAGCAGTTCGACGGGAAAGAACTCCACCGTGCTGTCCTCGCCAACCACCCGCACGCCCAGACGGCCTTCGTTGTTGAGGGTCAGCGCCGATTGCGGAAGCTTGTGGGCGAGAGAGCCGGCCGAGGAAATCGCGATATCGGCCGTTTGCCCGTCGCGGATCGACAGGTCCGGGTTCGGCACCGTGATCTCGACCTCGAAGGTCCGGGTTTGCGGGTCCGCGGAGCGGCTGAGGAAGGTGACCTTGCCCTGAACCTGCTGACCAGTGGCCAGCTTGGCGCCCGCAGAGGCCCCCAGGGTGACCTTGTTCACCTCGGCTTCGGGCACGTAGCCCACCAGTTTGATGGTGTCGAGCTGGATCACGGTGCCGCAGAGGCTGCCGGGTTGCAGCAGGCTGCCCAGCTCGGCGGTATCACTTTCCAGCAGACCGTCGAAGGGGGCGGTGATCTTCAGGTTGGCGATTTCCCGTTCGGCGGCCGCCACGGCGGCTTGCGCGGTACGTTCGGCTGCCTCGGCGGCGGCCAGCCGCGTTTCGGAGGCATAGCCACCTTCCGACAGCTTGGAGGCTGCGGTGAGATTGATCCTGGCTTCTTTCAGCTGTGCCTGTGCCTGCAGCAGGGTGGCAGGGCGGGTGCCGGGATCCAGTTCACACAGAAGATCGCCCTTTTTGACTGCGGCGCCCTTGCGCAGCGGTTCGGAAATCACGGTCGACGTGGTTTCTGCCCGCACCTCCACCTGGCGGATCGCCTGTGTCTGCCCCCGCAGGATCACCGCATTGCCGATGGTGCGGGCTTGGCTGCGCAGCGCGACAACCCCGATCCGTTTGTCGCCACCTTGCGCGGCGGAAGGCGCCGACGTGTCTTCGGTCACGGGTTCTGTGGCCTCCGGAGCGGTTTCCCCTCTGGCAAATGCCATCAGTTTGTCCCGTTCGATGATCACCATATAAAGACTGGCAGTCACCACGACGGCTGTCAGCATTGGGACAATACGCATGTCGGGCCTTTCTAAAATTCTTGCTTGGGTCCCGGAAAATATGTGCCGTCCGGCACAGGGCGCGGACTGTGGGGCAAAGGGACTCGCGCGGAATTGATAGGCCAGATATAGGAGATGTCCATTCTAAACTAAGTGGTTCAGTTCATATTTCTGCCTTTTCCTGTCGGTTTTCCGGGGTTTCTGATGCAAACGGGCCACTTGGCTTGGTTTGGAAGGCAGGGTAAGAGGGGCACGAACGCATTCAATGCTGGCCCTTCTTCGACCGTCGGGCCGCGCAGACCAGGGGCTTTTAATGAGCGACACCGACAGCTTTATCGACGAGGTGACCGAAGAGGTCCGCCGCGACCGGTTTTTCCACGCACTGAAGCGGTATGGCTGGATTGGCGGTGTCGCGGTCGCACTGATCGTTGGCGGCGCGGCCTATCGCGAATACAGCAAGGCGCAGGAACTCGCTGCAGCCCAGGCTCTGGGAGACCAGATCACCGCGGCGCTGGAGCTGGAAGAGGATACGGCGCAGGCCGAGGCGCTGGCATCTATCGAGGCTGAGACCGCCCGCGGGCGCGCCATCGTGGCCATGCTGGAAGCCGGTGCGCGGGCCAAGGCCGGCGACACCACTGTGGCCAAGGATGAGCTGGAAGCCGTTGCCACCGATGCCGAAGTGCCGTTGATCTATCGCCATATTGCGAGCTTCAAGGCGCTGACATTGCAGGCCGACAGCCTGAGCATCGATGAGCGCCGACTGCAATATGAAGCCTTGGCGCAGCCCGGTGCACCTCTGGCGCTGCTCGCGTCCGAGCAGCTGGCGCTTCTGGATGTTGAAGACGGCAACACCCAGGCGGCAATTGATCGGCTGCGGTCAATTTCGCAAGACGCCGGTGCGAGTGCGGACTTGAAAGAACGTGCAACGCAGGTGATTGTGGCGCTTGGTGGTTCGATCGAGGCCACCGATACCCCGGAAGGGTAAGTCACGCAGACGCAGCCACGGACGCTACGACGACAGACCAGAGAGACCGGGACGAAGACCGGCACCACGGCACAGGGGCAGACAGGGCACGGCCATGAAAACATTCTCGACTTTCTCCGGCGCACGGGCGCTTTTGTGTGGTACGGCCCTGGCCGGGCTTCTGGTCGCTTGCGCCGAAGAGGAAGTCATCCTGCGCGGCGAGCGCGAGGACATTCGCCCGGAATACGCGGTGGAGGTCGTGAACCAGTCGCGCGCCATTTCGCTGCCGCAGCAGACGGTCAACACGAGCTGGCCGCAGGGCCATGGTGCCGAGGCGAGCCGGACCGCGCATCCAGCATTGTCGGTGGCCCCACAGAGGGTGTGGTCGGTGGGAATTGGCGCCGGTGACAGCCGCCGCCAGCGTATCACCGCAACGCCGGTTGTCGGAGGCGGTCGCATCTACACGCTGGACAGCGGGGCTCAGGTTTCTGCGGTGTCGCCGCAGGGGCATCTGTTGTGGCAGGCCAAGCTGGTGCCTGCGGCGGATGACGACGGCCAAGCCACCGGTGGCGGGCTCGCCTATGACGATGGCGTGCTTTATGTGTCTTCCGGCTTTGGCGTGCTGACTGCACTTGATGCCGCAACCGGGGCCCAGATATGGCGGCAGGAGCTGGAGGCGACCGGCTCCGGCCAGCCGCGGGTCAGCGGAGGCTTGGTATACCTGGTGGCCGGCGATGACACCGGCTGGGCGGTTAACACCAAGGATGGCCGGATTGCCTGGCAGGTCGAGGCGGCCCCGTCGCCGTCCAATATTCTCGGCGCACCGGCGCCGGTGGTATCACGTGATCTGGCTATTTTTGCCTTTGGCTCTGGCGACCTGATTGCCACCTTCCGCCGCGGTGGCCTGCGGCGCTGGACCGCCTCGGTTGCTGGCCAGCGCACTGGGCGGACCTTGTCGCGGATCACCGATGTCACCGGGGCGCCGGTGATTTCCGGAAAGCGCCTTTATGTCGGCAACAACTCAGGCCGCACGGTGGCGATCGATCTGGACACCGGCGATCGGTTGTGGACCGCGAGGGAAGGCGCCAGCGGGACCGCCTGGCCCGCGGGAGACAGCCTGTTCCAGGTCAGCGATCTGAACCAGCTGCTGCGGCTGGATGCCCGTACGGGTGAGGTCATCTGGGCGGTGGATCTGCCGGGCTACGTGAAAGACAAGCCAGGCAAACGGGGACGCATTTATGTGCACCACGGGCCGGTTGTTGCGGGTGGCCAGATTGTCGTTGCGTCCAACGATGGGGTGCTGCGCTTCTTCAATCCGCAGGATGGCAGCCTGACGCGTACCATCGAGGTTCCGGGCGGCGCGACAACCGCGCCGGTGGTTGCGGATCGCACGCTTTACGTGGTTTCCTCCAAAGGAGAGCTGCTGGCCTATCGCTGAGCGCTGGCACTTGCCGCGCGGATGCGCTATGGGGCACAACTTGAGTCGAAGAAAGCTGGTCTGATGTCCTTTACCCTCGCCATCGTGGGCCGTCCCAACGTGGGCAAATCCACCCTGTTCAACCGTCTTGTCGGCAAGAAGCTGGCCCTGGTCGACGACCAGCCGGGCGTCACCCGCGATTTGCGTGAAGGCGCGGCGCGGTTGGGGGATCTGCGCTTTACTGTGATTGACACCGCGGGTCTGGAAGATGCCACCGACAATTCGCTGCAGGGACGCATGCGCCGACTGACTGAGCGTGCGGTGGACATGGCCGATATCTGCCTGTTCATGATCGACGCCCGGACCGGTGTGACGCCAACGGATGAAATCTTTGCCGATATTCTGCGCCGCAAGTCTGCCCATGTGATCCTGGCGGCCAACAAGGCCGAGGGCAATGCCGCCGAAGCCGGCGTTCTGGAAGCCTATGGTCTGGGCCTGGGCGAACCGCTGCGCCTGTCGGGCGAACATGGCGAGGGCATGCCGGACCTCTACGGTGTTTTGCAGCCGCTGGCGGAAAAATTCGAGGCCGAGGCGGAACGCCATGCCCCGGCGACCGATGTGGCCGTGGACGACGAAATCGGCGAGGATGAAGAGGAAAGCATTCCTGTTCCCACCGATGCCAAGCCGCTTCAGGTGGCGGTGGTCGGGCGCCCCAATGCCGGTAAATCGACGCTGATCAACAAGATCCTGGGCGAAGATCGGCTGCTGACCGGTCCCGAGGCCGGAATTACCCGCGACGCGATTTCGCTTCGGATCAACTGGAACGACGTGCCGATGCGGGTGTTCGACACGGCCGGCATGCGCAAGAAGGCCAAGGTGCAGGAGAAGCTGGAAAAGCTGTCTGTCTCCGATGGTTTGCGCGCGGTGAAATTCGCCGAGGTCGTGGTGGTTCTCTTGGATGCCAGCATCCCGTTCGAACAGCAGGATCTGCGCATCGCGGATCTGGCCGAGCGGGAAGGCCGTGCGGTCGTTGTGGCGGTCAACAAATGGGACGCCGAGGAGCACAAGCAGGAAAAGCTGCGCGACCTGAAGGAGGCCTTTGGCCGTCTGCTGCCGCAGCTGCGGGGCGCGCCGCTGGTCACGGTTTCGGCCAAGACCGGCAAGGGGCTGGATCGGCTGCATGACGCGATCATGCGTGCCTATACCACCTGGAACCGTCGGGTGCCCACCGCGGCGCTCAACCGTTGGCTGGTTGGCATGCTCGAACAGCACCCGCCGCCGGCGCCTCAGGGCAAGCGGATCAAACTGCGCTACATGACCCAGGTCAAGAGCCGCCCGCCGGGGTTCGTTGTCATGTGCTCGCATCCCGACAAGCTGCCGGATAGCTACAATCGCTATCTGATCAACGGCTTGCGCGAAGATTTTGACATGCCGGGAACGCCGATCCGCCTGTACATGCGCGGCCAGGGGGACAAGAACCCCTACAAGGGCAAACGCCAGAAGAATGCAGGGGCGCTGGCCAAACACCTGAACAAGCGCGGCAGCTGACGCGGCTGCGGCTTCGCCCGCGCTAGGGGTTGGCCCTCGGGTTATCTGCCTCTCGAAATTGGGCACTCCGGGCAGGATACGCTGCGCGGGGCTGGCGTCACCTGAACTCACGGTGGCGCCTTTTTTCTGGCTATTCCGCGCACGTCCTCGCGAGGCTTGCGTCTTGCAGATGTGTCAGCGAGACTTACCTCTACTGCAGAGTCATTTTCGCGGCCGGTTTCAGCAGGCCGTCATATTCTGCATTTATGAGGTGTCTTATGGATCTGAGGACACATACCCGCGCCTATTGCGACAAGGACAACCGCTTGGCCGCGCTCAGCTATTTCGGAACATTTGCGGTTTACTTCGGAGCGTTGTGGCTTGCCATCGTCCATGTGGACCGTTGGTACATTCTTCTGCCGGCCGGTGTTGTCTTCGCTTTTTCCGCCGTCCGCCTCTATGTGTTGCAGCACGATACCGGACATCATTCACTGTTCGAAACCCGCGCCCAGAATGAGCTGGCGGGGCATGTGTTGTCACCTTTCACCTTTGCGCCTTTTGAGGTGATGAAGCAGAACCACAACCTGCATCATGCCAATGTCGGCAATCTAGAGCATCGCGAAACCGGTGAAATCTACACGATGACACTCCGCGAGTGGCAGCAGGCGGGGTTCTGGAAGCGGCTGCAATACCGGCTTTACCGTAACCCGTTTATCTTGGTGCCGCTGGGGGCGGCCTTCACCTATTTCATCCGCTATCGCTGGCCCAAGAATACGCTTGAGTTCGGCGTATGGGGGGTGATCCTGCACAATCTGGCAATCATCGGAATGCTGACGCTGCTGTATGCAGTTGCGGGGATGACCGGCGTCTGGGTGTGGCTGGTGTTTTCTTTCCTTGGCGGCATGATCGGGGTTTTCCTCGTCTACTTGCAGCATAATTTCGAGGACACCTACTGGGATCGCCGTCCGGATCTGAACCCGCAGGTTGCGGCCCTTCAAGGTTCGTCCTGCCTGGATTTCGGTTGGCTGTTTGACCTGGCGGTGGCGAATATCACGCTGCATGATATCCACCATTACAACGCGCGGATTCCTTCATACCGATTGCGCGAGTGTCACTACAGCCTCCCTGCTGAACTGGGCCTGCGGCGGATCGGATTTCTCGAGGCACTGCGCGCATTGACGCTGAAGCTTTGGGATGAGGACAAGCAAGCGCTGGTTCCGTTTCCGAGCTGACGGTCATTTGACCAACGTGACCGATAACCGGGGCCTTGGCCTCCAACAACAGGGAAAAGGACAGGCATGATACCAGTTCAAAAATTGCGCGGCGTTGGCCCGGCACTGGCAAAGGTCTTGGCGGCCAACGGCATCCGGACGGCAGAGGACCTTTTGGCGCTGGAAGAAACGCGATTGCGCGAAATTCCTGCCATCGGAGCAAACCGGGCAAAAAACCTGCGGGCAACGGCGAAAGCAGCCGTAAAAGAGGCCAAACCGGAAGCCGCCCCGGCGGATGCGCCCACAGAGCAGGGCGCGGTGAACGGCAAACCTGCCAATCGGATCGAAGCCGCTGAGAAGGCGGTTCAGGATGCGAAAGCGCGTGTCGAAATGAAGGCTCGCCTCGCCCGGGCCGAAGCGGCGCGGGTCGCTGCCGAGACAAAGGCTGCCAAGGCGAAAGCCAAAGCCGCCAAGGCCAAGCGCAAGGCCGCGAATTTGGCCGAGGAATTCGCCGAAGCCAAGATCAAGGCCAAGTTGAAGGCCAAGAAGGTGAAGGCCAAGGCCAAGAAGGCCATCGAGAAGGAAAAGGCCAAGGCGAAGGCTATCCTGGAAGGAATAAAGCCGGTGGAGCAGGAGAAGTCTTCGCGAAAGAAAAAGAAGAAGTCCAAGTCCTGACCGCGCAGGGCATTGACGCAAAGCAAAACGGCGCCACCGGGCGCCGTTTCGTTGTTGGGCTGGTTGTGTGCAGCTGGCCGGATCAGGCCAGTTTGCCCTCGGCGGTCAGGGTGCGCTTTCCGCCGAGATAGGGCGCAAGCACTTCCGGCAATTGAACCGAACCGTCTGCCTGCTGGCCATTCTCCAGAACCGCGATCAGGCAGCGTCCGACCGCCAGACCCGAACCGTTCAGAGTGTGCAGGAACTGCGGCTTGCCGCCGTCGGCGGGTTTGAACCGCGCGTTCATGCGGCGTGCCTGGAAATCGCCCGTGGTGGACACCGAGGAGATCTCGCGGTAGGTGTTCTGACCCGGCAGCCAGGCTTCGATATCAAAGGTGCGGCGGGCGCCAAAGCCCATGTCACCGGTGCAGAGAATCACGGTGCGGTAGGGGATCCCAAGCCGCTCCAGCAGATCTTCGGCACAGCGCAGCATCCGCTTCTGCTCGGCATCGGACTCGTCCGGGTGGGTGATCGACACCATTTCGACCTTCTCGAACTGGTGCTGGCGCAGCATGCCCGAGGTATCCTTGCCTGCGCTGCCGGCTTCGGACCGGAAACACTGGGTGTGGGCGGTCAGGCGGATCGGCAGGTCGGCCTCGTTCAGCACCTCGCCAGCAACCGAGTAGGTCAGCGTCACCTCGGATGTGGGCACCAGCCACCAACCGTTGGTGGTCTGATAGCTGTCGTCCCCGAATTTAGGGAGCTTGTCGGTGCCGTACATTGCCTCGTCACGCACCAGCACCGGGGTCTGGGTTTCGGAGAGGCCGTTTTCGTCGACATGGACATCGAGCATGAACTGCGCGAGCGCCCGGTGGATGCGGGCCACTGCACCGCGCAGGAACACGAACCGCGAACCGCTGGTCTTGGCGGCGGTCTCGAAATCCATGCCGACGGCCACACCGGGGATTTCAAAATGCTCTTTCGGCTCAAACCCCAGCGCCTTGGGTTCACCCCAACGGTTGACCTCGACGTTGTCATCCTCGTCGGCACCTTCCGGCACGTCGTCTGCGGGCAGGTTCGGAATCCGGGCGAGCTTGTCGGTAAGCTGAGCGTCCAGCTCCTTTGCCTCGGCATTCATCGCCGCGACTTCCGCCTTTTTCTCGGCCACGAGCGCGCGCAGGCGTTCAAACTCGGCCTCGTCACCGCGGCCCTTGGCTGCGCCAACTTCCTTGGAGGCTTTCTTCTGTTCCGCCTGGGCGGTTTCCGCGGCGAGAATCTTGGCGCGCCGGGCTTCGTCGAGGGCCAGGATCTCGGCTGACACGCCCGCATCCCCGCGCCGCGCCAGTGCAGCGTCAAAGGCGGCAGGGTTTTCGCGGATTGCGCGGATGTCATGCATGAGAGTCTCTCCTGGCTTGGAAACAATTGAATCACTGGCCCCATCCTATGACGCAAGGGTGAACAAAGGGGAAGGGGGGCGTAAGGTCTATGTGCAACGGCGCCCGGAAAGCGCTGCTCGAGCCTTGCAACCCTTTGTCCCAGCGCATAGGTTCCGCTGCAAATTTCCGGCGCTAACGTCAGCGCCGCTTTGACAGAAGGAATATCCCATGGACGGTGGCGCAGTCGCCCAATTTCTCCCGCTTATCCTGATCTTCGCGATCATGTACTTCCTGCTGATCCGCCCGCAGCAGAAGAAGATGAAAGAGCATCAAAAGATGATCGACCAGGTTCGTGTGCGGGACCAGGTGGTGACCCAGGGCGGCCTGATCGGCAAGGTCACCAAGGTCAAGGAAGACAATGAGATCGAGGTCGAGATTGCCGACGGCGTGAAAGTCCGCGTCATCAAGTCGACCCTTGCCCAAGTGCTGAGCAAAACGGATCCCGTATCCTGAGCTCGGGCCAATAATATACTGAAAAGGCAGGGCAATGCTGCAAATTGATCTCTGGAAGAGGGTGCTTATCTGGCTGGTCTGTGCGGCCGGTGTGATACTTGCCCTGCCAAACGGATTCTATACCCGCGTCGAACAGGCGAACGACGCGGCGGCCGAAATCATCGCCAAGGGTGAAACGCCTGAGCGTCTGGAAGCGATTAGCCAGTGGCCGTCGTTCCTGCCCTCGGGGTTGGTGAACCTGGGGCTGGATTTGCGCGGTGGTGCGCATCTGCTGGCCGAGGTGAAGGTCGAGGACGTGTATGAGGCGCGGATGGACGCGCTGTGGCCGGAGGTGCGCGACGCGCTGCGTCCGGAACGCGCCACGGTCGGCACGTTCCGCCGCCAGCCTGGTCCCGCGGATCAGATTCGCCTGAAGATTTCAAAACCGGAAGGAATGGCCCGTGCGCTGGAAGTGGTGCGCGGTCTGGCCAATCCGATCACCACGCTGACGGGCGTCGGGGCCAATGACATCGAGGTTTCCGCCCAGGGCGATATCCTGACGGTGCAGTTGAGCGAGGCCGAGAAGCTGGCCTCCGACGATCGCACCGTGCGCCAGGCGCTGGAGATCGTCCGCCGTCGTATCGACGAGGTGGGCACCCGCGAGCCGACCATCCAGCGACAGGGCGCCGATCGTATCCTGATCCAGGTGCCCGGTATCGGCTCGGCCTCGGAGCTGAAGGCGATTATCGGCACCACGGCGCAGCTGACCTTTAACCCGGTTGTGGGCCGTGGCAGCGACCCGGATGCCGCCCCCGGCATCGGCAACAAGGTGATCCCTTCGCTGGATGAACCCGGCGTCTATTACACCATCGAAGCCGCCGCCGTTGTGACCGGCGAGGACCTGGTGGATGCGCAGCCGTCGTTTGATCAGAACGGCCAGCCTGCGGTGAACTTCCGCTTCAACACGTCCGGCGCGCGCCGGTTCGGGGATTACACCGCGGAAAACATCGGCTCGCCCTTTGCGATCGTGCTGGATGACGAGGTGGTCTCGGCCCCGGTGATCCAGTCGCATATTCCGGGCGGCTCCGGCATCATCACCGGCAATTTCACCATCGAGGAAAGCACCAACCTGGCCGTGCTGCTGCGCGCAGGTGCGCTGCCGGCGGAGCTGGAGTTCCTCGAAGAGCGCACCATCGGTCCCGAACTGGGGCAGGACAGCATCGACGCCGGCAAGATCGCCACCATCGTGGCCTTTGTCGCGGTGCTGGTGTTCATGGGCCTCAGCTATGGTCTGTTCGGCCTGTTTGCCAACGTGGCGCTGGTTCTGAACATCGCGCTGATCTTCGGCATGCTCAGCCTCATCGGTGGCACGCTGACGCTGCCGGGTATTGCAGGGATCGTTCTGACGGTCGGCATGGCGGTCGACGCCAACGTGCTGATCTTTGAACGGATCCGCGAAGAACTGAAGGCAGGTCGTGGCCCGGCCCGTGCCATCGACGAAGGCTACTCCAAGGCGCTGAGCGCCATTCTGGACGCCAACATCACCACGTTCATCACGGCCGTGATCCTCTTTGCCATGGGCTCTGGTCCGGTGCGCGGTTTCGCGATCACGCTTGGCCTCGGCATCCTGACATCGGTCTTCACGGCGATCTTTGTCACCCGGCTGATCATCGTGATGTGGTTTGAACGGCGCCGTCCGAAAACGATTGAGGTGTAAGATGCGGCTGAAACTTGTTCCCGAGAAGACCTCGTTCGATTTCTTCCAACGCTCCAAGCTGTGGCTGGGCATTTCCGCGCTGATGATGGTGGTGGCGTTGGTCTCCTTCTTCTTGCAGGGGCTGAATTTTGGCATCGATTTCCGCGGCGGCACCACGATCCGCACGGAAGCCGCCGAATCGGTGGACGTGGGCGCCTACCGCGATGCGCTGGATGTGCACGAGTTGGGCGATGTGAGCATCACCGAGGTTTTCGACCCTACGTTCGAGGATAACCAGCATGTGGCGATGATCCGCATCCAGGCCCAGGACGACGGTGAGGCAATCTCGGGCGAAATGATCGAGGCGCTGAAAGCGACGCTGGAGATCGTTGCTCCCGGCATCAAGTTCGTTTCGGTCGAATCGGTTGGTCCCAAGGTCTCGGGCGAGCTGATCCAGACTGCTGTCATCGCGGTGGCGCTGGCGATCGGTGCGGTTCTGATCTACATCTGGCTGCGGTTTGAGTGGCAGTTTGCCCTCGGTGCGGTGGCGGCCCTGGTGCATGACGTGGTGCTGACGATCGGTGTGTTTTCCGAGCTGCAGATCAAGTTCGATCTGGCGATCATCGCCGCCCTTCTGACCATTGTCGGCTACTCGCTGAACGATACCGTGGTGGTGTTCGACCGCGTCCGCGAGAACCTGCGCCGCTACAAAAAGAAGGATCTGGCCGAGGTTCTGAACATCTCGATCAACGAAACACTCAGCCGGACGGTGATGACCTCTGTCACCACGCTGCTGGCGCTGATCTCGCTCTATGTGCTGGGCGGCGACGTGATCCGCGGCTTTGTCTTTGCGATGATCTGGGGTGTCCTGGTCGGGACCTATTCCTCGGTCTTCGTGGCCTCTGCCATTCTGCTGAAGTTGGGGGTCAAGCGCGATTGGTCCAAACCCAGCAACACGGCCGGAAACCAGTTTGCCAATATCGACGCCTGACCTTCGCGGGATGACTGACCGGATGGGGCTGCGGGGAAACCTGCGGCCCTTTTCGTTTTCGCCCAGCCTATTCCCCGCAGTGGGCGCGCATGATATCGAGCCACAAGGCAACACCAACAGCGGAGCCCAAGCGATGCGTCTGAACGAAGTGAGCTATAGTGATGCACAGCCGGTGGACGGCTATGGCGCCGGTTTTTTCCGCATTGGCGGGAAGGTGCATCAAGGCGGCGTTTTGACCTCGGCTGCTGGCACGATGTCCTGGGGCGGGTTTGAGGACACCGATCCGTTGCTGGCGTTGGTGGGAGACATCGATGTTCTCTTCATCGGGACGGGCGGAGAGGTGGCGCATATTCCGGCGGCGCTGCGCCAATCGTTGGAGGACGCCGGGTTGGGCGTTGAAAGCATGAATTCACCGGCTGCATGCCGCACCTACAATGTACTCCTGTCCGAAGGCCGGCGCATAGCGCTGGCGGCGCTGCCGGTCTGAAGTCGTGCTGCAATTGACCTGCCGCAAGGCGCACAGGCGCATTTGGTCTATGGATTCGCGCGAACGGTTGGACAGGCGGGCCCCATGACATTGACGGTAACGGATCTCAGCGTGGCGCGCGGTGGTCTTCCGGTGCTGGAGGGCGTGAGTTTTAACTTGCGCCCCGGTTCGGCGCTGATCCTGCGTGGCCCCAATGGCATCGGGAAGACGACCTTGTTGCGCACCCTCGCAGGACTTCAGCCGCCGCTGGCGGGGCGCGTCGAGGGCGCTGAGGAGCAGGTCGCCTATGCTGCGCATTCGGACGGCTTGAAGCCGACACTGACGGTGGCCGAGAACCTGACCTTCTGGGCAAGTGTCTTTGGGCAGAACGGCATAGATGCAGCCCTGGACGCCTTTGATCTGCAAGCCCTCAGGGATCGGGCAGCCGGGGCCTTGTCCGCCGGGCAGAAGCGGCGGCTGGGGCTGAGCCGGATGCTGGTCACGGGGCGCCCGGTCTGGATCATGGATGAACCCACGGTGAGTCTCGACACCGCCGCCGTCGCGATGTTCGCCAATGCGGTTCGGGCGCATCTGGGGCAGGGGGGATCGGCGCTGATTGCCACCCACATCGATCTGGGACTGGAGGCCGAGGTGCTGGACGCTGGCCTCTACAAGGCCAAACCGCCTGCGCTGGACGACTTCGATGGAGGGTTCCTGTGATAGCCTTGTTGTTCCGGGATCTGAAACTGGCTTTGCGGGCAGGCGGCGGCTTTGGGCTGGGGCTGGCATTCTTCCTGATTGTCACTGTGATGGTGCCGTTTTCCGTTGGCCCGCAATCCGAGCTTCTGGCCCGCATCGCACCGGGTGTTCTGTGGTTGGGCGCGCTGCTGGCCTGCCTGCTTTCGCTGGATCGCCTGCTGGCGCTGGACTGGGAAGACGGATCCCTAGACCTGTTGGCCACAGCGCCGCTTCCACTGGAAGGGACCGTTACGATCAAGGCGCTTGCCCATTGGATCACCACCGGATTGCCGTTGGTCTTGGTCGCACCCGTACTTGGTGTCCTGTTAAACCTGCCGGTGCAGGGGTTTCTATGGCTGCTGGTTTCGCTGCTTCTGGGCACGCCCGCGCTGAGCGTCATCGGCACCTTCGGGGCAGCATTGACCGTGGGGTTGAAACGGGGCGGGCTGCTGTTGTCGCTGCTTGTCATGCCTCTTTATGTGCCGACGTTGATTTTCGGTGCAGAGGTCGCGCGACGCGGGGCTGAGGGGCTTGCGGTGCAGACGCCGCTGTTGCTGCTGGCCGGGATTTCTGCAGCGTCGATTGCCTTGCTGCCCTTTGCCAGTGCTGCGGTGCTGCGCGTCAATTTGCGCTAGGAAATCTGCCCCGTGCAGCAATTGTGAAACCCGAGAACAAGAGCTAAATAGCCAACATGTCGATCTGGGAATACGCCAATCCGAAAAAGTTCCTGGCCACCACCGAGCGGGTGATGCCGACGCTGTGGATCAGTTCCGCAGTGCTGATCAGCGTTGGTCTGGTCTGGGGGTTTTTCTTCACGCCGGACGACTACCGGCAGGGCTCAACCGTCAAGATCATTTTCCTGCACGTGCCTTCCGCACTGATGGCGATCAACGCGTGGTTCATGATGTTGGTGACCTCGTTGGTCTGGGTGATCCGCCGCCACCACGTGAGCGCGCTGGCCGCTCGCGCCGCGGCGCCCGTGGGTGTTGTGATGACAGTGATCGCCCTGGTGACCGGTGCGATCTGGGGCCAGCCCATGTGGGGGACATGGTGGGCATGGGATCCCAGGCTGACATCCTTTTTGGTGCTGTTCCTGTTCTACCTTGGCTACATCGCCCTGTGGGAAGCGATTGATAACCCCGACACCGCGGCGGATCTGACATCGATCCTGTGCCTGGTGGGGTCGGTCTTTGCGGTGTTGAGCCGTTATGCGGTGAACTTCTGGAACCAGGGGCTGCATCAGGGGGCATCGTTGTCGCTCGACAAGGAAGAAAATGTCGCGGACGTCTTCTCCAACCCGCTCTACGTTTGCATGGCCGGGTTTGTCCTGTTGTTCATCGCCCTCGTGTTCTACCGCACCGGAACAGAAATCCGGGCGCGCCGGATCAAGGCTTTGATCGCGCGTGAAAGGCTGGAGGCATGATGCCCGATCTTGGAAAATATGCAGACGCGGTTCTGTCGGCCTATGCGGCGTCACTGGTCCTGCTTGTTGCGCTGGTGCTTTTGACGCTTTGGCGTGGTCGTAAGGTGCGTCGTGAGATGGAAAATCTTGAATCCCGGATAAAGCGAAATGGCTAAAATCTCTCCGTTGATGGCGGTTCCCGGCGTGGTATTTGCAGGGTTTGTCGGCCTCGCCCTTGTCGGGATGTTCCGCGAGGATCCTGACAGCCTGCCTTCTGCGCGTGAAGGCCAGCCCGCGCCGCCAGTGGTTCTGGAGGAGTTTCCCGGCAAAGAGCTGTTCAGCGACGAGACCTTGCGGGATGGCACCGTCAAGCTGGTGAACTACTGGGCAAGCTGGTGCGCCCCGTGTCGGGCCGAGCATCCGAAATTGGAGGCGCTGTCGGCCGACGGCACCCCGATATACGGCGTCAACTACAAGGACCAATTGGCCAACGCCACGGCTTTCCTTGAAGAACTGGGCGATCCTTACACGGCTATCGGGCGGGACGAAAAGGGGCGTATGGCAATCGATTGGGGCCTTTACGGGGTTCCGGAAACCTATGTCATTGATGGCAACGGGACGATTGTTTTGCGTTGGGCAGGCCCGATCACCCAGCAGGTCATCGATAAAACTCTGCGCCCGGCGATGGAACGGGCCGCGGGTAACTGAGGCCTGTCAGCGCAGTTGTTTCTGGCCAGGTGCGAAACGCTTTGAAAATCCCGCCTAGCTCGCCCTCTCAGACAGGTGGGCTGTCATTGCGAGCTTGGTTTCTGTCCTATGCTCGTGAGGCTGTAAAAGGGCGGGCAGCAGAAAAAAGAGTCAATCGTTGCGCGTGAGGGTTGATTGATATGCCCGTGCCTGCAAACCTGAGCTTCAGAAAGCGCCACCTTTTCTGACCGGGCACAGTACAGTGCTGTCGGGCGGCCAGAGACGGTGCGATCTTGTCCCGTCGTGTGGACGATTAAGGGGAGGGATCCGTGAGCCTGTTGAAACGCCTGAGCTGTCTGGTGAGCACTGCAACGTCTGCGCTTGGTCTGATGTCCTGCATGGCATCGGCCGAGACCATGCTGACGTTTTGCTTTGATCCTTACCCACCCTACACTTATGCCTCCGGCGGGAAGATCACCGGGGGGCTGAAAGTGGACCTGCTGCAGGCTGTCGTCTCGAAGATCGAGGGTGTCAGTGCGGAGGTCCAGATGTTGCCCTGGAAGCGCTGCCAGGTTCAGGCCGAAGCGGGAAATGTCGATGGCATTCTGCCGCTATTCAAAAGTGCGGACCGGGAGCGCTTTCTGGCGTTTACCGATGCGACCTTCGAGGAGAGTTACAACTTCTGGTTCAGCACCGAGCGCTTTCCTGATGGGTTCGAATGGGACGGACGCGTGGAAAGTGTCGCGGGGCTGCGGTTGGGGGTGTTGACCGGAGCCTTTGTCTCGCACGAACTGATTGCCGGGCTTGGCAGTGACAAATCGATCGTCTGGGTCAAGGACATCGAGAGCCTGATGCAGATGCTGAAGTTCGGCAGGGTCGATCTTGCCGTGTCAGACCGGTTGGTTGGGCATCACACCGTGCGCCAGAATGGCTGGCAGGACAGCTTGCGTCCAGTCGACCCCGATATCACCAGCAAGCCGGCGCATTTCGGTCTTTCCCGTCTGACCGGCGCAGAGGCGTACCTCGAGGATTTCAACCGGGCTCTTGGCGAATTGAAGCGCGACGGGACAATCGACGACATGTTGCGTTCCACTCGCTGACAGGCGGTCTGGAAACGCGCATCGATCGTCGGCTTTCAGAACCCAGCCTCGAATGCAGGTGGGCTATCCGACATCGCGTCTTGATAGGCGGCGTGCCGTGTTGCCAACCGCTTTGGCCGTGGACAGGTCGCCCCGAGCAATTCGCGCCGGGGCCTGCCCAGCGCGAATATGGGTCTGGCGTCAGGACTTGGCCAACTTGCGCAACACGTAGTGCAGCACGCCGCCATGTTCGATGTACTCCTTCTCGGGAGCGGTATCGATCCGACATTTCAGCGTGATGGTCTTGGTCGTGCCATCTGCGTAGGTGATATCGCAGGGGACCTCTTGCTGCGGCTCAATGGTGTCGAGGCCGCGGATGGACACGGTCTCATCCCCGGTCAGGCCCAATGTCTTGCGAGTGTCACCCCCGGTGAACTCGAAGGGAATAACCCCCATGCCAACAAGGTTGGAGCGGTGGATCCGTTCAAAGCTCTCGGCAATCACGGCCTTCACACCCAGAAGTGCTGTGCCCTTAGCCGCCCAGTCACGCGACGAGCCGGCGCCATACTGCTCGCCGCCGAACACCACCAACGGGGTGCCATTGGTCTGGTGCGCCATCGCGGCCTCGTAGACCGAGGTCTGCTGCCCGTCCGGCCCCTTGGTATAGCCGCCTTCGACGCCATCCAGCATCTCGTTCTTGATGCGGATATTGGCGAAGGTGCCGCGCATCATGATCTCGTGGTTGCCGCGACGCGAACCATAGGAGTTGAACTCCCTGGGCTGGACCTGACGTTCCAACAGGTATTCGCCTGCGGGGCTTGTGCTGGCAAAGGACCCTGCGGGCGAGATGTGGTCGGTGGTGACCATGTCGCCGAGCATCAGCAGAACTTTTGCGCCTTCGATGTTGGAGATGCTGCCCGGCTCCGGCCCCATCCCCTGGAAGTAGGGCGGGTTCTGGATGTAGGTCGAGTGCGCCGGCCAGTCATAGGTCTCGGCATCGGTGACCGACACCGACTGCCATTTCTCGTCGCCCTTGAAGACATCCGCGTATTTCGACTGGAAGGCTTCGCGGGTCACGGTCTTCTCAACGAGGTCGGCGATCTCTTTCTGGCTCGGCCAGATGTCCTTCAGGTAGACGTCATTGCCGTTCTTGTCCTTGCCGAGCGGCGCCGTGGTGATGTCGACGTTCATGTCACCGACCAGGGCGTAGGCCACAACCAGCGGCGGCGACGCCAGGTAGTTCGCCCGCACATCCGGGCTGATCCGGCCCTCGAAGTTGCGGTTGCCCGAAAGCACAGAGACGCCGATCAGGTCATGGTCGTTGATGCATTTCGAGATCTCCTCGGCCAGCGGGCCGGAGTTGCCGATGCAGGTCGTGCAGCCATAACCGACAAGGTTGAAGCCGATGGCATCCAGATGTTCCTGCAATCCCGCCGCTTCGAGGTATTCGGACACCACCTGCGAGCCGGGCGCGAGCGAGGTCTTGACCCAGGGTTTGCGGGTAAGGCCGAGTTCATGCGCCTTTTTGGCCACCAGACCGGCACCAATCATCACGTATGGGTTCGAGGTATTGGTACAGGAGGTGATCGAGGCGATCACGATCGAGCCATCATGCAGTTGATAGTTGCCATTTTCCGAGGTCACATAGCCCAGCTTGTGGTGGCCTTCGTTGCCGGGGATCTCCTGCGGTTCCGGCTGACCGCCTTCGGCCTCCCAGCGTCCTTCCGCGTTATCCGAGGCATCCTTGGCGCTGCGCAACCCTTCGACATACTTGTGGAAAGTCGATGCAGCCTTGTCCAGCGCGATATAATCCTGCGGGCGTTTCGGCCCGGAGATCGCGGGGACGATCGTGCCCATGTCGAGCGTCAACGTGTCGGTGTAGATCGGCGCATAATCCGCGTCGCGCCACAGGCCGTTTTCCCGTGCGTAGGCCTCGACCAGGGCAATGCGGTCCTCGTCACGGCCGGTGTTGCGCAGGTAGCGCAGGGTCTCATTGTCGATCGGGAAGAAGCCACAGGTGGCACCGTATTCCGGGGCCATGTTGGCAATAGTGGCGCGGTCCGCCAGGGGAAGCCGGTCCAGCCCGTCACCGAAGAATTCGACGAATTTGCCAACCACGCCCTTGGCGCGCAGCATTTCCACAACCTTCAGAACCAAGTCGGTGCCGGTGGTGCCTTCGACCATTTCACCCGTCAGTTCGAACCCGATGACTTCGGGGATGAGCATGGAAATCGGCTGGCCCAGCATGGCCGCTTCGGCCTCGATGCCACCAACGCCCCAGCCCAGCACCGCGGCGCCGTTCACCATCGTGGTGTGGCTGTCAGTGCCCACCAGCGTATCAGGATAGGCAACCTCGTCGCCGTTCTGGTCCACGTCGGTCCAGACGGTCTGGGCCAGGTACTCCAGGTTCACCTGATGGCAGATACCGGTGCCGGGTGGCACCACGCGGAAGTTGTCGAACGCGGTTTGTCCCCATTTCAGGAACTGGTAGCGCTCCATGTTGCGCTCGTACTCGCGGTCGACGTTCATCTGGAACGCGCGGGGGTTACCGAACTCGTCGATCATCACCGAGTGGTCGATGACCAGATCCACCGGCACCAGCGGGTTGATCTTGGCAGCGGAGCCTTTCAGCCCGACGATGCCGTCGCGCATCGCGGCGAGGTCAACAACCGCGGGGACGCCGGTAAAGTCCTGCATCAGCACGCGGGCAGGGCGGTAGGCGATCTCACGCGGGTTGCGGCCGCCTTGCTCTGCCCAGGTGCCGAAGGCCCGGATGTCGTCCGTGGAGACCGAAAAACCGCCATCTTCGAAGCGAAGCATGTTTTCCAGCACCACCCGCAGCGCGGCGGGCAGCTTGGAGAAGTCGCCGAGTCCGGCTTCGGAAGCGGCGGGAATGGAATAGAAGGAAAGAGATTTTCCGTTGACCGTTAGCGTTTTACGCGCCTTTGCAGTGTCTTGTCCGACGGTGATAGGCATTTGTGGCCTCCCTTCGAGAGTTTGATGAGGGATATCGCTGCCCGAATTTCTGCCAAAGGCGGGGCGGGCTTTCAATAGGACTGTGAGGGTTCAACTGCCGCGGACGGCAATTCGTTGCGATTTTTGTGACTTGTGGGTGCTTTGCCGGCTCAAAAATGATTGATTGGCCAAAGGACCGGTATGGCAGTACATCTGGTGTTCCTAATGAGGGGCGCCAGTGAAGGAATTGAGCATTTGATGAGAGTTTTGGCGTCGATCTTTGCCTTGTGTGGGCTGGTGTTTCCCGCCTTCGGTCAGTCCAGTGCCAGCCCGGTTGTGGTAGAGCTTTACACGTCGCAAGGCTGTTCTTCCTGCCCACCTGCTGACGCGCTGCTGCACCGCCTGGCGGCGCAGGACGATGTGCTGGCACTGGCGCTGCACGTGGACTATTGGGATTATATTGGCTGGAAGGACAAGTTCGCCCGCCCCGAGCACACGCGGCGGCAAAAAGGCTATGCCCACGCCGGAGGGCGGCGGATGATCTATACGCCGCAGATGATCATCATGGGGCAGCAAGCCGTCGCCGGATCGGATGCCATGGAGATTGCGGCGGCAATCGGCGAGCATCAAGCGCAGGCTAGACCTGTTGAACTGACGGCAGATCGGGACGGGGATCGGCTGTCGATCCACCTGAACCCCAAGGTTGCGTTGGACTCGCGGAAAATGCTGGTTCAGATTGTCCGCTTCCAGCCAGAGCGCAGCGTCAACATTACACGGGGCGAGCTGGCCGGGCGCAACTTTACCTATGCAAATGTGGTGGAGGACTGGCATGTCGCGGCGGAGTGGGACGGGAAGGATGAACTGACCTTGTCCCACACGCTGACGGGGCCGGCTCCTGCTGCTGTCCTGGTACAGGAAGTCGGCTATGGCAGAATTCTGGCCGCTGCGCGTGTTGAGTAAAGATACCAGTGAAGACGAAAGGCTTCGCCGCTCAGGCTAATGTCCTCTCGCCATAGGGACCTGCCGTGGCAGGGAGCTGGCTATCAGTTCGTCTTCGCTTCGGTTGGCATCGGCTCGGCGTTTCGGGCACCGACGGGTTTCCAGCGACGATGAATCCAGAACCATTGCCCTGTGTGCTTGCGAACAATGGATTCGAGATCAGCGCTGAGGGCCTTGGTCATGGTCAAGGGATCGCTGTGGGGAATTTCGGCGTTCATCACGATTTCGAAGTCCAGGCCGTTTTCCTGCCGCACGGCGTAAACCGGGATGACAGCGGCGTTGTATTTCAACGCCAGTTCGGCAGGAACGGTTGAAGTGACAGCCGGTTTTCCGAAGAAATCAATCCATGCCCCACCGTGAGCATGAAGGTCGGTCACAATGGCAACGATACCGCCCTTTTTCAGGTGGCGGACAAGTTCCACCATACCCCGCTTGCCCTGTTCGAACATCAGCCCGTGGTTGGATTTCATTGCGTCCACGTAATGCGCATTGAAATAGGGGTTGGCCATGCGCCGATACAGCGAGCCCATCTCGTGGCCGCGGGCCACAAGTGCCGCCCGCGCCGCGTCGTAGTTCCCGAAATGTGCGGTCGCGAGAAGCACAGGACGCCCCTGCGCGCGCGCCTCTTCCAGCGCCTTCAGGCCCGGTCCGCGGAACGGAGCTGCATGCGCGCGTTCATAGAACGGTTGCCCGGCGTAGAGTTCCGCAATCATCCGGCCTGCGTTGTTGCTGACCTCGCGATACAGCTGGTCCGGGTCCAGCTCGGCCAACTCCGGACTGACATGGGCGAGGTTCTGGCGCACGCGTTTGTCAAACCCGGCCAACCGTCCCAGGGCCGTGACCATCCGACCCATCAGCGGGACACGAAACCGGTAAGGCAGCAAGCGCGCACCAAGGAGTAGCCCGCGCAGAAACAGGTTGCTGCCAAAGTATTTGACATGACTCCAGGTGGAGAGCTCGGAGGGATCTTTGGGCATATCGTCTGGATGTCTGCGGTGCCGATAAGTGGCGGGAACTTCGCATAATAAGTGCTGGGCATCGCCAGTACAAGCCACTGCGGGGACGCCGCTGTGCACAAGCTGGCGGCGGCTCCGCGTTTGCCCTCAGACGGTCACCGTTTACTCGGTGTCCTCTTCCTCGTCGGAGCGCAGCTCGATTTCGCCGGTGGCGATCAGGTCGCGCAAGGCCGAGATGATCACGCCGAAGGCGGCTTCGCCATCGGAGCGCTTCACCTTGCCGCGTTCGGCCACTTCCTCACGGATGTTGTCGGCCATCCGGCTGGACATGTTTTTCAGCAGGAATTCGTTGGTCGCCACGTCGGCCTCATCGGTGGCGAAGGCCATGGCAGTCACGAGGTCCGGTTGGGCCAGCACGCGCATCAGCTTTGGCACGTCCATCGGGTTCATCCGCTCGGCGATCAGCGCGTAGGTGAAGATGGCCTTGCGCACCTTGATGGCGAATTCCTCGTCCTGTTCGTCCAGGGCGGTCAGCACTTCGTCGCGCTTGGCCGCGGCGGCCTCGGTCAGGATGGCGCCCATTCGCTGGCCCGGCGTCTGGTCAAAGGCCACTTCCGGACGTGCTTCGACCTGCGCGGCCAGTGACAGGCCGATGCGGTCAACGGTGTCGGGTGTCACATTTGCGGTCTGGCTGACGGCATAGGTGATCCGTCGCGCGGTCGGTCCGGGCAGATGGACCAGCATTTGCGCCGCCTTGGCGGTGTCGAGCTTCGACAGGAGGACAGCCGCAACTTCGGTGCTTTCGGCCTGGGCGAGTTCGGCCAGCTCCTCGGGCGGGAGCTGCTTTAACCGCTCCCAAGGGTCTCCGAACTGCCGCACCCCCGCCTCCTTGCGCAGACGGTTGTGGGTGTAGCGGCTGATTTTCCCTTCCATGGCGGACAGCGCGCCTGCGAGGCCATTGGGAAAGTGCAGTCCGACGTTGTCCAGAAGATCGGCAAATTCACCGGCAACCGAATGCAGCGTGTCCCGGTCAACGATGCGCATCTTGCCCATCTGTTGGGTCAGCTCCAGTTGCAAGTCATCCGGAAGCTCCTCCAAGGGAATTTCAGCGCCCTCGTTCAGAAGCAGTCGTACGATAATGGCAGCCTTTGCTTTGCCGCTGAGACCGGCTGCCCCCGCGCCGCTTCCGGCAGGCATGGTGGAACCGCCCATCGGGGCCGGAGCGGCAAACCCGCCGAGGTCCGGTCCGTCATTGCCCATTGGAAGCGCCAGCATGTTGTCTTGAGGCATTCTCGCACCCTAGATGAAAAGATTCTTCTTCGAACGAAGGCAGGATACGTCGAAAGCGGTAAAGAAAGGCTGAAGCTCAGTAGCTGTAAGAAACGCCTGTTTCCAACGCCTTGCGCAGCGAGGCCTCGGCCCAGCTGCCGCTGCCGCCACGGGCCCGGATTTCCTTCCATTGCGCCAGCGCCAGCCCCAGTTTGCCCTGTTCGACATAGCCCTGGCCCATGTAGGAGCGCGCCAGAATGTTGTCGGGGTCCTGCATCAGCGCCCGGTCGTAGAAATGCTGCGCCTGCTGCATGTTGCCCAGCTTGCGGTGGGTAAATCCCCAGTAGGTCAACACCATCGTGTCGTCCTGGTCGGTCATCGCCGCCAGCACCGCCTGGGCGCCTTCATGACGCTCGGCATAGGCCAACTCGCGCGCGGCCTGCATTAGCTGCTGCTGGTTCAGCGAGGATTTGCGCGGCCGTACGCAGCGCTTCTTGTCTTCGTCCCAGACCCGGTTGCCCTTGCAGGTGCGGGTGGTTTCCGAGGGCTTGGGCGGGTTCCAGTCATTGCCCCCGGCGGCGGACGCCGCTTGCGGCGTAAGACTGACCATCAGGAGCAAGGCCGCAAGCGGGGCTGCAATCGGGGCGGATCTCGGGGCAAGTCGGCGCATGTCTGAAGCTCCTGCGGCGTGGTTTGCGGTCAACCTAGCCCAGCTTCCCCGGCAAACGCGAGCCGGATGTGTTCAAATTCGCGTTGGTTGCGGTTCAGGTCTGCTGGTGCGCTGGATCCCGGGAGGTTGGTGCAAAGACATCCGCAAGCCGCTGCCGTGCGCGGCTGTTTTCGGCGGGGCCGCGGGCGGTCAGCTTGGGCCATTCGATCATGAGCTTGGCGCGCAGATACATGCCTGTTACCGTCTGACTCGCGGAAAAGCGCGTGTCATGAAAGGTGCCGTCTCGGCCGAGGTAGACCGGTTTGACTACAGAGTAGCGTAGATCCTTGGGAAATGCGCTTCCAGCCGACGTTCCGCCGGGGACTTTCCGCAAGAGTGCGTGCGGTTGTTTGATCCGAGGGGTCGGGCCCGCAGGTGTTGAAATTGCGACAAAAAACGCCCCGTCAACGAGACGAGGCGTTATTGGATCTGCAAGGGTAGCCCGGTTTACTCGCCGAAGACCCGGCGGAAGATCGTGTCGACATGTTTGGTATGATAGCCCATGTCGAATTTCTCGTTGATCGCTTCTTCGCCAAGGGCGGCGACCACATCGGCATCGGCCAGCAGCAACTCGCGAAAATCGACGCGGTCTTCCCAAACCTTCAGAGCGTTGCGCTGTACCATGGCATAGGCGTCCTCGCGGCTGACGCCGGCTTGGGTCAGGGCCAGCAGCACCCGCTGCGACATCACGAGGCCGGGGAACTTGTTCATGTTCTCCAGCATGTTTTCCGGGAACACCAGCATCTTGTCGATGACACCGGCCAGTCGATGCAGGGCAAAATCGAGGGTCACCGTGGCGTCCGGGCCGATGCCACGCTCGACGGAGGAGTGCGAAATGTCGCGCTCATGCCACAGCGCCACGTTCTCCATCGCCGGGATCACCGCCATGCGCACCAGGCGCGCGAGGCCGGTGAGGTTCTCGGTCAGCACCGGGTTCTTCTTGTGCGGCATCGCGGAGGAGCCTTTCTGGCCCATCGAGAAGAACTCGGCGCCTTCCAGCACTTCGGTACGCTGCATGTGGCGGATTTCCACCGCGATGTTCTCGATCGAGGAGGCGATGACGCCAAGGGTGGCAAAGAACATCGCGTGACGGTCACGCGGGATCACCTGGGTGGAAATCGGTTCGGGGCGCAGACCCAGCTGCTCGCAGACGTATTCCTCGACGCGCGGGTCGATGTTGGCAAACGTGCCCACGGCGCCGGAGATTGCGCCGGTGGCAACTTCCTCGCGCGCGGCCAGCAGGCGGGCACGGTTGCGGTCCATTTCAGCGTAGAAGCGGGCAAAGGTCAGCCCCATGGTGGTGGGTTCGGCGTGGATGCCGTGGCTGCGGCCGACGCGCACGGTGTTCTTATGCTCCAGCGCCCGTTTCTTCAGGGCGGCCAGCAGTTTATCCATACCAACCAGCAAGAGGTCAGCGGCACGGACCAGCTGCACGTTCAGGCAGGTGTCCAGCACGTCCGAGGAAGTCATGCCCTGATGCACGAAGCGTGCTTCTTCCGAGCCGACATGCTCGGCCAGATGGGTCAGGAATGCGATGACGTCATGCTTGGTGACGGCCTCGATTTCGTCGATGCGGGCGACGTCGAACTCCACGTCCTTGGCTTTCCAGACGGCGTCTGCGTTCTCGCGCGGGATCACGCCGAGGTTTGCCATGGCTTCGCAGGCGTGGGCCTCGATCTCGTACCAGATCTTGAACTTGGTCTCGGGGGACCAGATGGCAACCATATCGGGACGGGAATAGCGGGGGATCATGGGCGAGGGCACCTTTTCATGTGACTGTGCAGCAGATGCCCGGCCTCATAGATCAGCAGGCGCAAAACAGCAAGGCTGGGCAGTCGGGATGAGGCAGTTTGCCCTGTTGGCCTGACCCGCTTCCGCTCCCATCTTCCGGGCCACAGTCGGTTTTAAGGGCGCAGCGCTCCCGCCCGCGCTGCGTGCATTCGGGACATGCACTGGCGCAGTTGGGCGTGGTACCGCGCAGCGCGCGGTGCCACGCCCAAGGCCGTTGGCCTTGCAGCCTGGCTGCAAGGTCCGGGCGCGGGAGCGCCGCCGAATTGAGGGACCTGCGAGCTCCGAGAACCGATCACTCTTCCAGCGGACCTGAAGTCGCGAGAGAGGTCACCACGCGGGCACCGGCCTCCAGCGTGCGGTGAACCGGGCATTTGTCGGCGATTTCCAGAAGCTTGCTGCGCTGCTCGTCACTCAGGGGACCTGAGAGGCGGATCCTGCGGGTGAACTGGTCGATCTTGGCAGGACCGCTGGGCAACGCATCCTGCGCGTGCACCTTGTCATGACTGATGTCGACGCTGATGCTTTCCAGTGGCCAGCCCTTGCGGCGCGCATACATGCGCAGGGTCATGGATGTGCAGGCACCAAGCCCTGCGGAGACAAAGCCGTAAGGAGACATTCCCCTGTTGGTGCCGCCGTAGGCGAGTGGCTCATCGGCCAGCGCGTGGTGGTGAGGGCCGGATTGAACATCCTGGAGAAAGCCGTCGGGATCTGCCTCCGTGACCCGCAGTACGCCTTCCGGAGCGCCAGGAGGTGGTGCAGGAGGGGTCATGTCTATGTAGCGTTTCGCCCAGGCAGCGATCACCTCTGCCGCGTACTCGGCGTCTTCTGCCCGGGAAATGAGATGGTCGGCATCATCCAGCGTGATGAAGCTTTTGGGGTGTTTTGCTGCCGTGAAGATCGACGCCGCGTTGTCGATGCTGACGGTTTCGTCACGCGGGGCGTGCAGCACCAGAAGCGCGGCCTTCAAACCCTCGATCGCCGGTTCCAAAGCCTCCGCACGAATATCGTCGACGAATTCCTTGCCGATCACAAAGGGGCGCCCGCCCAATGTGACCTCTGCCTTGCCCTTGGCTTCGATCTCGCTCAGGGCTGCGTCAAAGTGATGTGTCACGTGACCGGGATCGAAGGGCGCGCCGAGGGTTACCACGCCCCGAGCAGAAGGGATGTCCGCGCGCGCGCGAAGGACTGCCGCACCACCCAGCGAGTGGCCGATCAACAGGTCGGGCGGGAGTTGGCGGTCAGCCAGATACTCCGCGGCGGCGATCAGGTCCGCGACATTGGACGTGAAGGTGGTGTTCGCGAACTCTCCCTCCGAATGTCCGAGCCCGGTGAAGTCGAACCTCAGCACCGCGAAGCCCATCGCCGCCAGTCGCGCGGCAATGCGGCGGGCGGCCGGGATATCCTTGGAGCAGGTAAAGCAATGGGCAAACAGGGCGGTGGCCAGCACCGGCCCTTCGGGAAGATCAAGCCGTGCGGCAAGGCGGTCTCCGGTCCGGCTGTTAAAACTGATGCGTTCAGTGGGCATGGCGTGGCCTTTGTTCTGTGCTCGCTTTAGACTGTGACCGCAGCCCCGGCAGGACAAGCCCGCCGTGGGGAACGTCACGGGATGGTGAAGGCAAATGAGCGACAGGATCAGCGGTATTGGGAGTTACCGGCCGCAGTCGGAGCGGGACCGCGCGATGTGGCAGCGGCTGGACCGGTTTTGCCAGAGCGAGCCGCTTGCCTTTGAGCGGGACCCGACCACCGGCCATGTGACAGGCTCAGCCTTCGTGATGTCGGCGGATATGGAAAGCGTACTGTTGACCCATCATCGTAAGCTGGATCGCTGGCTTCAGCTTGGGGGGCATTGCGATGGCATCGCCGATGTGGCGTTTGTCGCATTGAAAGAAGCATATGAAGAAAGCGGGCTCAGCCGTATTCGTTTGCTGTCGTCGCAGGTGTTTGACGTCGACATTCACCAGATCCCCGAAAGACCCGGGGAGCCAGCGCATCTTCACTATGACGTGCGCTATTTGTTTGTCGCCGAAGCAGGCCAAATACGCGCCAGCGCGGAATCCAAGGCGCTGGCCTGGGTGCCGGTGTCGCAGCTTCCCGAGCTGACGGACAGCGCTGGTGTCCTTGTCCTTGCGGAAAAACTGGGATCGTTTCTGCGGGGCTGTTGAAGCATAGCTTGTAAACCGCGACGCTGCGCTCTTGCGGGGCTTGAAGCGATTTTGCATGTGGCAAAAGCCATGGCAGCTGCTACCCCTTGGGGATGACTGCGATTCTTCAGACCACGATCCCCTATGATCCTTTGAACGCGCGTAAATTGCCGGGTGTTCAGCCGCTGGTGCCCGAGGACTGGATTCAACGTGACGAGGCTTATTCAGCGCAGATCGCTGAACGCGAACGCTTGCTCGCCGATCGCCGGGATCAGGTTCTGAAAATGTCATCCTCGGCACTGCCTGCGGCTACGGAATTGCTGGAGATGGTGCTCGCGGCTGGGGAGACGGTCGAGGATGGCGCGGTGATCCGCCAGGATGGCCGACGGGTGGCGCTGGATTGGCAGGACCCGCTCGGCAGCCTGGGGCGCATCGCACAGCAGGACTTCTGCATTCTGGAGAAGCCGACGGGTTCGCCGGAGCATATCCTCACCGGGGCGGTTCTGTGTTTCCCGGCGAGCTGGACGCTGGCTGAGAAATACATGGAGCCACTTACCGCGATCCATGGGCCGGTGGACAGCTATGATGCCGGGATCGCCGCGCGGGTTCAGCGGTTGTTCGATGGTGTCCAGCCGGGGCGCCCGCTGTGGCGCTTCAATGCCCTTTGGTATGAGGATCCAACGCTGTTTCAGCCGCGCAGCCAATCGGCACCGCGTCAGCACAGCAGGCAAGATCAGGCGCTGTACCTGCGCAGCGAACGTCAGGCAATCCTGCGCCTGCCGCGAACGCGTGCGGTCGTCTTCTCTATCCACACGCGGGTTTTGGCACGAGCGGCCGTGATGCGGCAATGGGGGCATCCCGCGGCGGCTGGCGCAGACCTCGCGTGAGGCGCCAGCCGTCCAGGCCGGGTGAATTGCGCCTGTCAGGGCAAGAGTGGACGGGCGGCCTGAACGGTACCGGCGCTGTCGAGAAACAGCAGCAGGGCCGAGACGAGCAGTAGGTGTCCCACAAATTGCATGCGACGTATGTCGCCGAACCGGAGCGTCGCGCGCTTCAACGGCTGCAAACGGTTCGCGCAGCCATCGGCAACCGCCAGAATGCGGCTGCTATTCAGCAGCGTGCTTGGCGCAGTTTTTAGTCGATTGCGCAGCGAGGGTTGGGTCTGATCTTCGCCCTGTGCCCGAAAATTGGCCGTCAGAACGGCGTCGTGGCTCCGCTTTTGCGCGCGCTTCCGCTGCGCCGCAAGGTGCAAGCTGTAGTCGCCGCGATTGATTCCGGCTGCCCGGAAAACCCTGTCGCAATGCGCGTCGAGCGCCGGTGCCGCCTGATCGATCGGAGCGAAGCAGGCGCGCCCGCGGGGCCGCTGCGCCTTGCGTTGTGCGGATCGTGGCGTCTTCGGCTTGGGGGGCGGCGTTTCATGTCCTTGCGGGGCGGTCGTCCGTTCCTTCAACGGCGCAATGGCGGGCACCACCGATGAAGGCGCTACAGTGGAGGCAGGTCGCAGCGCAGGTGAAGATGTGAAGGCGCTGAGAAACTCTTCGCAGCTCAGGACCACAGGCGCATCTTGCCATTCTACGGAGGTGGCTTCCAGATTTTCGATCAGTCTGCGCAGCATTTCAGCCAAGAGCAGCTCACTGATTTCGCGGTCGCAATGGTCGGGAAACACTGGCGTCAAAGACAAGTCCAGCAGCGCCGTAGGCTGCATGATGTGACTTGCTAGGCGGCTGGTGCGCCGCAGCGGGACGCGCCGCAGGCGAAGGGTTACATGGTAGGAATCGCAGAGCAGCCGGGCAGTGTTTTCCGCGCGGGCCTCCATCGTTTCGGCTGGATGCCCGAAATCGTCAAGCAAGTCGAAGATGACCGAAACCGCTGCCCCGAGGGTTGCGTTGTCCCGGCTTTCCAATCCCAGTTTGCCTGTGAATTCAGCGTTCTCTGCCATGTTTCGGTTCCTCCATTCAAGGTGCCGCTGGGAGAACGATAAAATTTGAACGGGTTCAAAGTTGGGCAGAAGTCGGAAGCATTAAACATAAATGCGAACTAGTTTTTATTGAAATGTGAAATTGTTTAAGTGGTTGAAGTTACGATAAATATTCTGGACGCCGGACGCCATGTATCGGCGAATGCGGCCCAACTGTGGCGGTTGCCCGACACATTGGCGCCGCAAGGTTTACAGTGACGGGGAATCGCAAAAACTGTTTTCCCCCTGGCTGTTCGAGTCAGCCGTCGATCTGTCGCCCCATGATGGCCAGGGCTTGCTGATAGACAGTCGCGGCGTTCCATTCCTTGAGGATGCGGAAGTTGGGTTGTCCGGGTTGATAGCCCTTGCCCGGTTTCCAGCCTTTCTGGCGCAGGAAATGCGCGGTCGAGGCCAGCGCATCACCCATGTTGTAGAAATCAACCCGGCCGTCGCGGTTCCAGTCGACGCCATAACGCAACGCATTTCCGGGCAGAAACTGGGTATGGCCCAGCTCGCCGTGCTTGGCACCCTTGGTGGTGGCGGTGATGGCGCCCTGGTCGACCAGCTTCAGCGCCCCCAGCGCATGCGGGCGGAAGAAGTCGGAGCGGCGGCAATCATAGGTCAGCGTCACGATGGCCGAGACCACCTGGCTGTCGCCCATGTAGTTGCCAAAGGCGGTTTCCATGCCGTGAATGGCGATCAGTACACCCGCGGGGACGCCGTATTTGCGCTCAAGCGCGGCATAGAAATCGGCGTTGCGTGCCTTGCGCTTGCGGCCCTGCGCGACAATGGTGGCCGAGCCGCGGACCTGCATGAACTTCTCCAGCGAATAGCGGAAGCTCTTCTGATTGCGGTCGGCGGCGATGGTGCGGCTGGCGTATTGGGCGCTGGCCAGCGCCTGCAGTCCTGCCTTGCCGACGCCTGCACGCTTGGCCTCGCGGCTGAAATCCTGTTTCCAGGCATTGAACCCGGAGGAAGTATTGCCGCAAGTTGCGGCCAGGGCGGGGGAGGCAAGAAGGGCGGAAATCAGGGCAGGGGCAATCAGCCGACGCATTGGGAAACTCTCAGCAGGGATACATCCGGGCCAGCCTAACGCGGCGGGCGCGCATGTCTAACGAGAAATCCGGCTGCTTGTTCCCATCCGCGCGAAATCGCCGGTGCGTTCAGGCGAACGCGGTTTCAGCCGCCAATGCCAACCCGTCCGCCACTGCCGTCATCGCGTTCTGTGTTTCCAGCCGGGCAGTGGGGCAGAGTTGCTGCATCTGTGCCTGCACGGCTGCCAGCAGCGAGGAGCCGCCCACCAGCACCACGCGCGTGACCTGCTCTGGTGAGATGCCCGCCTGCTGTAAAGTTTCCTCGGCACAGGCGCCGATGGCGGCGGTCTGCTCTGCCAGCGTCGCGTTCATCGCCTGCGCGCCCAGCGGCACCGACAGCCCGCGCTGCAGCAGCTTCAAATCGATGCTGCCGTCACCGTCTGCGCCATTGGAACGGATCTTGCCGCGCTCCACCGCAAAAGCCAGCTCATGGCCCAGCTCATCCTCCAGCACGGTGACCAGCCGGGCGAGCTTCTCCGGTTCCACCGCGTTGGCTGCCAGATCCCGCGCTGCGCGGCGGCTTTCCGGCGCATAGAGGAACGGGATCATCTGCCAGGTGGCCAGATCGTTGAACAGCCGGTTGGGCGCGGGCAGGGTGCCGCCCCCGAAGGTGTTGCGGATCTGGCTGCCGCGCCCCAACAGCGGCATCACGTGCTGAATGCTGAGCTGGCGGTCGAAATCGGTGCCGCCCAGCCGCACCCCGTGCGAGGCGAGGATCCGGGTGCCGCCATCCGCTCCTTGCTCGAACGCGGTGAAGTCCGAAGTGCCGCCGCCGATATCGACAATCAGTCCCAGCCCCGGTGCAGGTGCCGCCGCGCGCAGGGCGGCCTCGGGTTCGTACATGAACAGAACGTCATGAAACCCGGCCTCCAGATAGCAGGCGCGCAGGTCTGCTTCGGCCAGTGCATTGCGGGTGTCATCCTTGGAGTGAAAGCGCACCGGCCGCCCGGACAGCGCGTGGGTGAACTCCATATGGGTTGCCGTCTCGGCGCGGGTTTTCATTGCCGCCAGGAAGCGCGCGATCAGGGTGGCAAAGCTGATCCGCTCGCCGCCCAGACGGCGTTCCTCGTGCAGAAGCGGGGTGCCCAGCAGGCTTTTGAGCGCGCGCATGAACCGGCCTTCCTCGCCGCTGATCAAGGCGCGGGTGGCGCTGTGGCCGATGCGCATGACGCGACTGTCTTCCTCGAAGAACACCGCCGTCGGCAATGTCTGCTCACCCGGTTCCATCTCGACCAGCCAAGGGCGGCCCGCAACCGCTATCCCCGCGGCGGAGTTGGAGGTGCCAAAGTCGATGCCAAGAGTGTTGGGAATGGCCATGATGAGGCTCCTGCTCTGGGGTCCAAGCGGGCCTGAGTAGCGGCAGCCGTGGCAAGGATCAACCGTGCAGTCATTGCGCAACGAAAAAGGGCGCCGCGAGGGGCGCCCTTAGCCATAGTCTAATCAGCGGCTTAGCAGCTGTAGTACATGCCGAACTCAACCGGGTGCGGGGTGTGCTCGTACTTGTAGACCTCTTCCATCTTCAGCTCGATGTAGCCGTCGATCTGGTCTTTGGTGAACACGTCGCCCTGCAGCAGGAAGTCGTGGTCGGCGGCCAGGGCGTCCAGTGCTTCGCGCAGCGAGCCGCAGACGGTCGGGATGCCTTCCAGCTCTTCGGCCGGCAGATCGTACAGGTTCTTGTCCATGGCTTCGCCCGGATCGATCTTGTTCTTGATGCCGTCCAGGCCGGCCATCAGCAGCGCGGCAAAGCACAGGTAGGGGTTTGCGGACGGGTCGGGGAAACGCGCCTCGACGCGCTTGGCTTTCGGGCTTTCGGTCCACGGAATACGAACACAGCCGGAGCGGTTGCGAGCGGAGTAGGCGCGCAGAACGGGGGCTTCGAAACCGGGGACCAGACGCTTGTAGGAGTTGGTCGAGGGGTTGGTGAAGGCGTTCAGGGTCTTGGCGTGCTTCAGGATGCCGCCGATGAACCACAGGGCCTCGTCCGACAGGTCAGCGTATTTGTCGCCTGCGAAAAGCGGCTTGCCGTCCTTCCAGATCGACATGTTGACGTGCATGCCGGTGCCGTTGTCACCGTAGATCGGCTTGGGCATGAAGGTGGCGGATTTGCCGTAGGCGTGGGCCACGTTGTGGATCACGTATTTGTACTTCTGCAGCTCGTCGGCCTGCTTGGTCAGCGTGTCAAAGATCAGACCCAGCTCGTGCTGGCAGGACGCAACCTCGTGGTGGTGCTTGTCGACCTTCATGCCCAGACGCTTCATGGTCGAGAGCATTTCGGAGCGCAGGTCCTGGGCTTCGTCGGTGGGGTTGACCGGGAAGTAGCCGCCCTTCAGGCCCGGGCGATGGCCCATGTTGCCCATTTCGAACTCGGCGTCGGTGTTCCAGGAACCGTCGGTTGCGTCGACCTCATAGGACACCTTGTTGATGGTGTTGGAGTAACGCACGTCGTCGAACAGGAAGAATTCAGCCTCGGGGCCCATGTAAGCCACGTCGCCGATGCCGGAGGACTTTAGGTAAGCCTCGGCCTTTTCGGCGGTGCCGCGCGGGTCGCGTTCATAGGCTTCGCCGGTGTCGGGTTCGACGATCGAGCAATGCAGACACAGGGTCTTCTCGGCGTAGAAGGGATCCACGTAGGCGGAGTTGGTGTCCGGGATCAGCTTCATGTCGGAGTTTTCGATCGACTTCCAGCCAGCGATCGAGGAGCCGTCGAACATGAAGCCCTCTTCCAGGAAGTCCTCGTCGACCAGATCGACGTCCACCGTCACGTGCTGCAGCTTGCCACGCACGTCGGTAAAGCGGATGTCGACATAGGCGATGTCTTCGTCCTTGAGTGTCTTGAGAACTGCGTCTGCGCTCATTCCCTCGGTCCTTTTATAGAAAAACAGTTAGAATTTTGGGTGCGTTACAGCGCATCCGGTCCGGTTTCGCCGGTCCGGATACGAATGGCTTGCTCGACCGGCGAGACAAAGATCTTGCCGTCGCCGATCTTGTCGGTCTTGGCGGCGTCAACGATGGCTTCGATCGCCTGGTCGACCTGATCGTCGTCCAGCACGACCTCGACCTTCACCTTGGGCAGGAAATCCACCACATATTCGGCGCCGCGGTACAACTCGGTGTGGCCTTTCTGACGACCGAAGCCCTTGACTTCGATCACGGAAAGACCCTGCACACCAACGTCCTGCAACGCTTCCTTCACCTCATCCAGTTTGAAGGGTTTGATGATGGCTTCGATCTTTTTCATCGGTGTGGCTCCTCACAAGCTTGTTGAGGACGTCATTTCATTTCTAGATGATGTCAGCAATGCGCGGCTGGGGAGCTGCGGCAATAGTGGGCAGTTTTTGAACCGATGTGATTAAAAATTAGGCGAAGCGATTTAAAAATGTGCAGAATTGAAACTCGCGGGAGTAAAACGTGATGGCGCCACTGACTGCGTCCCAGATGCGCGCCGAGGAGCAAGCCGCAATCGCCTCCGGCGCGGTGAGCGGTCTGGAGCTGATGGAGCGGGCTGGCCGGGGCGTTGTGGAGGCCATTTTCGAGGAGTGGCCGACCGTTTTCGACGGGCGCGACGGCAGATCGTCAGCTTGCCCCGCGCATTCGGACGAAACCGGGGCCGCGTGTCAGGCAGTGGTTCTCTGCGGGCCGGGCAACAATGGCGGCGACGGTTTTGTGGTGGCGCGTCTTCTTCGGGCGCGCGGGTTTGCCGTCGAGGTTTTCCTCTACGGGGACCCGGCGGCATTGCCCCACGATGCGCGCGTGAACTATGCAAGCCTGGCCAAGTCGGGAGCGGCTCAAAGTTGGAGTGGTTCGGCAATACAAGATGCCGTTGACCGTTTGGCGGGGACGCCGCCCTTGGTGATTGATGCCTTGTTCGGTATCGGTGTCAGTCGTGAGTTGCCGTGTGAAATGCAACGGATGTGGGGCGCCTTGTCCCGTTTCACTATTGTTGCAATAGACTTGCCAAGCGGGATCGGAAGCGACGATGGCGCGAACTACGGTGCATTGGCCGCGGATCTGACGGTCACCTTTCACCAGGAAAAGATCGGCCATATGACGGGCGCAGGGCCAGAGTTCTGCGGTAAGGTAATTGTGAAAGATATTGGATTATGACTGAAGCACAGTCGAATCTCGGAGCCGTGATGCAGCCTATCGAACAAGAAAATTTGCCGGACCTTCAGAAGCTTGTCGGGCACAAATACTCTCATGGGCATGCCTTGGTGCTGTCGGGGGGTCACGGGAAGTCGGGGGCGGCCCGGCTGGCTGCCCGCGCGGCATTGCGAATTGGAGCAGGGCTGGTCACGGTTGGCTCGCCGCGCTCGGCCATGCTGGAAAACGCGGCCAACCTTACTGCGATCATGCTGCAGCAGATCGACGGCGCGCATGGCGTCAGTGAGCTGCTGGAGGACAAGCGCTTCAATGCCGTCTGCCTGGGCCCGGGTCTTGGGCGCGGTGCCGATACCCAGGCGCTGGTGATGGCGGTTCTGAAGGAAAAACGGGTAACGGTTCTGGACGCGGACGCGCTGACGCGGTTTGAACTCAAGCCAGACGCGCTCTTTCAGATACTGCATGAGGGATGCGTGCTGACGCCGCATGGTGGAGAATTTTCCAAACTCTTCCCCGATTTGGCGGAAAGGCTTGAGGGCAACGCGGATGACGTCCCCCGTGCGCTCAAGGTCGAGGTGACCCGCGAGGCCGCCAGTCGGGCCGGCTGTGTTGTGCTGCTCAAGGGTGCAGAAACAGTGATTGCCGCGCCAGATGGGCGTTGCGCTGTGAACGCAGCGACGGGCGCTCGGGCCGCGCCGTGGCTGGCGACGGCCGGGTCCGGGGATGTGTTGGCAGGCTTTATCGCAGGATTGTTGGCGCGTGGATTTGAGCCGATGGAGGCAGCAAGCAGCGCCGCCTATATTCATGTCGAATGTGCGCGCAGCTTTGGCCCTGGCTTGATCTCCGAAGATTTGCCGGAACGGATCCCGACGGTGTTCCGGCAGATGGGTCTTTAGCCGCTGAGGTTACGCTGCAGGGCGGAGGCTTTCCTCCGGCGCTGCGGCGGCTGCCAACTCCAGCCCGTTGGCGTAAATCACATGGGGGCGGGCGAATTCCAGGATCACCAGGTTGGCCATCTGCATCCCGAGGTCGCAGATGGTCACGCCATCGACCAATTCGTAGGCGGGAACAACCGCTTGGGGCTGGCCGAACATCACTTGCGCGAGCCGGTCGCGCACCAAGATACGCTGATCCCAAGGCACAACCTGGCACGAGCCGTTGGCGGATGCGTGGCCGGACACCCGCACCGTCTGAATCATTGCCTTGCGGGATCGTACGGCAATAATCTCGGCAAGCCCGCCGGTTCGCGTGACCAGCTGATCTCCGGCATCAAGGGTTTCGACCGGGCACGGTCCAGTAGCGGTTTCGACCCGCGCGCCCTGCAGAAGAGTAACGGTCTGTCGCCCTTGGAGCAGGCGACGAGTTTGCACGCGTGAATTGATCGCTGCCCTTGCGCGCAGGGCAGCGCTGTCAAACGGTTTCATTGTTGTTGTGCTCGCTTTGTCTGCCTCAGACTTTTCCCCGACACTACGGCATTAGGCGAATGGAGGCCCAGTGCTTTTGAGCGAAAAGCCGCGCATGACAGTCAGTTTTGATAGAGTTTGTTGCGTAAATGCACTGTTCACTACGGTTCCAGAAAGAGTGTCTTTTCCTCTCGCATCCGCCTGAAAGCTTTGCTATTGAGCGCGGCATGTGGCGGCCAGGGCTGCTGCGATACGTGCGGGTGTGGCGGAATTGGTAGACGCACCAGATTTAGGTTCTGGCGCCGCGAGGCGTGGGGGTTCAAGTCCCTTCACCCGCACCACCTTGTTTTTAATCGAAAAATTCCGCTGATCTTGGGCCGTCCTTCGACGTGTGCTCGGAGTGTTTTACACTTTGTTTTACACTCTGGGATCTGTTCTCATTCCGTTTTTGTTCTGTTCCTGGAGTGCCCCATCTGAATTGGCCCACCGTTATGTTCAGGAAACGGAGGACTGAGAATGGCGAACAAGCGACACAAGCCTGAGGAAATAGTTCAGAAGCTGCGGCAGGTTGATGTGCTTGTCGGACAGGGGATGCAGCGCGTGGATGCGATCCGCG